>JARRMG010000334.1:0-1054 GCA_037386265.1 Nitrosopumilaceae archaeon | reverse complement strand
AATTAATTGGAAAAACGCAGATACTGTAGCACACACAATAACCTCAGGCACCCCTATTGGGGGACCAAATGGAGTTTTTGATAGCGGAAATCTTGGCCCTGGAGATATTTTTATTCAGTCATTTGATGAAGCTGGAGAGTTTCCCTATTACTGCACCATTCATCCTTGGAGAACAGGGTTAGTTAGCGTGGTTAGCGGGTTTAGTTTTTTGCCAAATGTTGCATCTGATGTAAATAATGGAGAGACCACTTTTACCTTGGAATACAAGTTTAATCGATTATTACGTACTGCGAGTATTGATGTAGATTCAAATTCAATACTTTTTGAACTACAAGGGAGAACCATAAATGAGGACAATACACTTACCCTCTTGCTTCCCTCTGAATTGATTAGCGGTATTTCTTCAGTTTCAATTGATGGGGAAAATACTGAAAATTATTTTCAAGGATTAAACGAGGACATAACTGTGTTAGTAATTGAGGAAATTCCTCCATATGCCTCTGAAATTGAAATAACTGGAGCCACAATAATCTGCAGTGATTGTTTTAATTGCTTCAATAGCTTTGGCCATAATTTTAACAAAAAAACACAAAATTTCCCAAAAGGAATTAACTACCAGCTAGGTTAGGTAATCTTTGTGACTATCTAAAAAATTAATTTAGAATTACTTTATTTTATACCGAAGAATAGCTATTACAGAGTTATTAGTTTCTAATTTTTTAATAATTTTAGGTGAAATTGCAAACTCAATTTTTGCAGAGGTATTTTTCGCAATCTCAAGCATTTTCAGAATTTTTTTGAATTGATTGTTATTGTGATAAACTGTTGAAACAATAAGAGTATCAACAGCTCCTATTTACATGGCAAGCAAGAAGCCATACATTAAGCCATTTCAAGATGTTCTGAAAACCAATTATGATGTTTTGGTAGTTATCTTAGATCAAAAATCTGCAAAAATTCAGAAATTTCAAGGAAGTCAGGTTATTCAGGAGGCCAAACTTCGAATTGACTTGCAAGGGAGACATAGAAAAGGAGGACAGAGTCAAGGAAGGTT
>JARRMG010000333.1:0-1171 GCA_037386265.1 Nitrosopumilaceae archaeon | reverse complement strand
TTTTTTCAAAGTATCAAGATCACCTGGTTGATCCTTGAGATTTTGAATGATTTGATAAGAATCCCAAATTTGTTGCAAAACTTTTTTTGCATAATCATTGTTTGAGCTCATTTATGATTTTGACTAAAATTTTCTAATCTAATAACTTTGGGTAAGAAAATTAATCTCCAGATATCAAAAAATTACTCTTAACTTTAAATTATCATTGTTATTTCAGACTGACATTGCAAGGCGACGCATATCTGAAATGTATTGATTCTCAATGTGGTTTAGAGTATCCGATTACAAATACAAATGTAGAATGCGAGAATGGGCATTTGTTAGATGTAAAGTACAAAAACAAACCAAATGAGAGCCTAAAAGAGGTATTTGCTCATAGAGGTCAGATGGATAAGAACATTATTTTCAATGAAAGCGGAGTTTGGCGCTTTAGGGAGTTACTTAATTTTTGTGAAATAGACACAGAAAATATCAAACAATGCTCAAAATATCTAGTCTCCCTTGATGGAGCTGAAGGACGACAGTCAAAACCATATCACATGACAAAAGTATCATCTTTTATTGGAATTACACGTGATGGAAATACCTCAGCTTCGGCAGGAATGTTTGCAGCAAATGAAGGAATTCAATGTGATGTGTACATCCCGGCAGGACAAATTGCCCCAGGAAAGTTAAGTCAGGCCTATCAATTTGGAGCTCAAATAGTAGAAGTTGACGGGAATTTTGACGATGCACTAAAACAGTCTTTAGATGATGCAAAAAACTATGACGGCTATACGGTAAACTCTATCAATCCGTTTAGAATTGAAGGACAAAAAACTATCCCATACAGAGCATTAGAGTATTTGAGGTGGGAATCGCCTGATTGGATTGTGTATCCCGGAGGAGCCCTTGGAAACACTTCTAGCTGTGGAAAAGCTTTGATGGAATTGTATGATTGGGGTTGGATTAAAAAAATTCCAAGAATCGCAGTAATCAATTCAGAGGGGGCAAGCACATTATCTGATTTATACAACGGAAAATTCCAAGAAGAAGAATTACGTTGGAATAAAGGTAATCCAAATGCAGAACTTGTTTGCCAATATTATGAACATTTAGACAAAGAGGGTATCAGGCCAAAAACAAAGGCAACTGCAATTCAAATTGGGCGTCCTGCCAACATTCTCAAAGG
>JARRMG010000332.1:0-1196 GCA_037386265.1 Nitrosopumilaceae archaeon | reverse complement strand
GCTAGTTGTATTTCATAAAAATTTTTTAATTTATTTCTAGTATGGTCTGTCACGTAGATCATGACAATCGCATAAACATCCATTTTGGCATTTCATCCGCTTGCAGTCAGAGCATACTTTTTTGTTCCAATATGGGGCAGTGTTCATACTAAGTATCACCTTCAAACAAAATTAAGGCTTTAGAATAAAATCGAGTTAAATTTCAAAAATTACTCGACAATCAAATAAATAAGACTTTGAGGCTGTTCAGATATTATGTTAAAATTTCAAGGCAAAACAGCACTAGTTACTGGCAGTGGCACTGGTATCGGCCAGGCAATAGCCAAAAAATTTGTAGAAAATGGCGCAAGTGTGGTAATTCTAGGCAGAAGGCCAGAACCACTTCAAGAGACCTCAACTATGCTTGAGACAATAATTGCAGAAAAAAACAGTGGTGCCAATGTCAAGATTTTCTCAGGAGTTGATGTTGCAGATGAATCAGCAATGACAGCAATGTTTGATTCCCTAAAAAACGAAAATGCAACGATTGACTTTATTATAAACAATGCAGGAGTTTCAGGTCCTGTTACTTGTTTTGCAAATGCACCCCTAGATGATTTTAAAAGTACAGTTGCAATTCATTTGACTGGAACATTTTGGGGTTCCGTTCAATCACTCAAGGTTATGAAAGAGGGTGGAAAGATAATTACAATCTCAACTTTCTTTACAGAAGAGCGACCACTAGAGTCTTGGGAATTAACAGATAAAGGAATTATTTCAATTGCAACAAATCCGGGTCCTGTACACTCTGATAGAATCTACAAAACAGTTTATCCAAAAGCAGCTTCAGAGTTTATGAGAGTCAGTGGTTTTGAAGACTTGACACCAGTTGAAGTTGATTCTGCTAACAAAGAATTATTACCGTTACTTGGCGAAAGTGATGAAGCGGTAAAGAAAGGAATTGCAGATGCTGCACAAAAAATATCCCAACAAAATGGAAAAGATCCTGCAAAACTAACTGAGACCCTTACAAATCTATTAAACAAGATTCAAAGCATTGCAGAAAAAGTTCAAAGCAATACATCCCATATGATTGCAAATCAAGAGTTCCTATCACAAGCTCAAGTTGCAGAATCAGTTCTGAATTTGTGTGATGATGAGATTGCAAAAATCATCAACGGTAAAGTAATTCCAGGAGACAGAGTATTTTATCCAGT
>JARRMG010000331.1:0-1408 GCA_037386265.1 Nitrosopumilaceae archaeon | reverse complement strand
TTTTTGTAATTGGTTGATAGTTTTCCCACAATTGGAATCTTGTTTCCACAAAATTCACATTGATTTTTTTCATCAAGATGCCATGATTCAATATCAAAACTAAATCTCTTAATTACAATTTTTTTACATTCAGGACAATACGTATGTTCCAAGGGATGGCCTGGGACATTTCCAATGTATGCATATTTCAATCCAATTTTCTTTGCTATCTCGTGATGTTTTTCTAATGTTTTCACTGGAGTAGAATCAAATTCCATCATTTTATAATCAGGATGGAAACGTAAAAAATGAATAGGCATTTCTGGGCCAAATTCATCATAAACAAACTTACATAATTTTTCTGCATACTCTAAACTGTCACCAACTTCTGGAACAATCAAATCTGTAATCTCTACATGAATTTTTGTTTTGTCTCGAATTTCTAACAGAGTATCAAAAACTGGTTTAGGATCAGGAACTCCAATGTATTTTCTGGTAAATTCTGGTTCAGCACTACCTTTGAAATCCACAGTTATTGAATCTAAAAATTCTCCCATCATTTTTACAGATTCTGGAGTATCATAACCATTTGAAACAAAAATATTGTATAGATCTTTTTGGTGTGCAATTACACCGCAATCTCTAGCAAACTCTATGAAAATTGATGGCTCATTGTAAGTATAAGCAATTCCGTCTGCTCCATTATCTAATGCAGTTTGTACAACCTGTTCGGGAGTCATATCAACTCCCTCAATTTTCCTTCTTTGACTGATATCATAATTTTGACAGTATTTGCAAAGCCAATTACAGCCAGTAATTGGATCAACATGACCTGCAATTACTTTACCGTACACAAACAAATCTAATTTTCCATGATTATTTCCACGGATTCCACACAAACCAATTTGGCCTTCAGCCATCTCACAATATCTTGCACATGCAGTACATCTCACTTTGTTATTAGGTAATTTTTCATAATGAATAGCTTCCTTGCCCATTTTACATTATACTATCCTTATTTGGCATATAAGGTGACTGTATCATTCGCAATCCTAAAAATATAGAATCATCAATCAATAGTTGTGAGCAAACCAGGAAACGTATGGAGAAAAGTACATGGCAAAATTACCAAACGACCTACAAATTTCTCTTGGTTGAGTGATGAAAATCTTGCAGGTTCTGGCATGCCAACAAGTTTTGATGAGTTAGAATGGGTTCTAAAACAAGGAGTCAAGTCAATTGTAACAATGACTGAAAATTCATTACCTGAAGATTGGGTAAA
Organism: Nitrosopumilaceae archaeon; assembly: GCA_037386265.1. Lineage (GTDB taxonomy): Archaea > Thermoproteota > Nitrososphaeria > Nitrososphaerales > Nitrosopumilaceae > Nitrosomaritimum. The sequence continues at coordinate 147 of JARRMG010000331.1, read as the reverse complement.
TGACATCGGATATTTGCATGTTCCAACACCAGATCTAACAGCTCCTGATATGGAAAAAATAGATTTAGCAGTTGACTTTATTCATGAAAATATAACTGATAATCAAGCAGTGATGGTTCATTGTGCAGCAGGAATGGGAAGAGCAGG
>JARRMG010000330.1:0-1274 GCA_037386265.1 Nitrosopumilaceae archaeon | reverse complement strand
AGACTCTACAAGTAGATGGGCTGAATCTCTAAGAGAGATGAGTGGACGTTTAGAAGAAATGCCAGCAGAAGAAGGTTATCCATCATATCTTGCATCAAGGTTGGCAGAATTTTATGAGAGAGCCGGTCGAGTAAGAGCTTCAGGAAGTCCAGACCGTGATGGCTCTGTTACCCTAGTTGGAGCGGTATCACCATCAGGTGGTGACTTTACCGAACCAGTTACAACTCATACCATGAGATTTATCAAAACATTTTGGGCATTAGATGCAAAACTTGCCTACTCTAGACACTATCCTTCAATTAACTGGATGAATAGCTATTCTGGTTATTTGGCAGACATTGCAAAATGGTGGGGAGAAAATCTCAATGAAGACTGGTTGAGCCTTAGAAGCGAGGCCTATGGTGTGTTGCAAAGAGAAGATACCTTAAAAGAGATTGTACGACTCTTAGGTCCTGAAGCACTTCCTGATGAAGAAAAACTTATTCTTGAAGTTGCAAGGATGGTAAAAATTGGTCTGTTACAACAAAACTCATTTGATGATGTTGACACTTATTGTAGTCCAGAAAAACAATACAAGTTACTAAAACTTCTTGTAGACTTTTACAAGAGAGGACAACAAGCTCTCAAAGAAGGAGCAGCCTTAGCCGACATTAGAGCAATGCCAATTGTTGGTTCTATGCTAAAGGCAAGAATGGATATTAAAGATGATGAAATGCCAAAACTTGATCAGCTAGAAGTAGACATGCAAGAACAATTCAAAAGCATTACAGGAGTGAAGGTCCAAAATTGAGTGCAGAAGGCGGAGTTGATGAGCTTGTCGAGGTTGAAACAAATGAAGGAGAAAGAAGATTAGGTAAAGTTCTTGAAGTAGGAAATGGTAAAGCAATCGTTCAGGTTTTTGAGGGAACCACTGGATTATCAATCTCTGGTACCAATGCAAAATTTGTAGGAAAAGTAATGGAGATGCCAGTTTCAAAAGAAGTACTTGGAAGAGTTTTTGATGGTTTAGGTAGACCAAAAGACGGATTACCAGATCCAATTGCTGATAAATTTATTGACATTAACGGGGAACCAATGAATCCTGAACAAAGGGAATATCCAAAGGACTTCATTCAAACTGGTGTTTCTGTAATTGATGGAATGATTACATTAGTTAGAGGACAAAAACTGCCAATCTTGATGCAAGATATGATGGATAACCTTCTTCTGCTGGCATTTCTTCTAAACGTCCACTCATCTCTCTTAGAGATTCAGCCCATCTACTTGTAGAGTCT
>JARRMG010000329.1:0-1500 GCA_037386265.1 Nitrosopumilaceae archaeon | reverse complement strand
CAGTTAGCGTTTTTTTCATGAGTCAACTAATTGGACAAATGCAGGATTCAGAATCCATTTCCGAGATTGGAATGATATTTGCAGGAATTACCGGAATTGTTCCTGTTACACTTTATCAATTAAAGGAAGTGCAAAGAAAAGACAGTATCGATAAACACATGCCGGTATTTCTTTTGGCACTTTTGAGCTCCGTTCAAAGTGGTGCAAACCTCATCAAAGCAATAGAGCAAACTGCAAACAGAAACCTAGGGGCCCTTACACCAGAATTAAAAAATCTAAAGGCCAATATGAGTTGGGGAATGCCAATGGATAAAGCATTTGCCCATTTTGCAGACAAGACTGACACTAGAATTTCAAGACGTGTCACAGTACTTTTAGAAATGGCACTAAAGATTGGAGGAGATATTGCAGAGAACTTGGAGATGATTCAGAAGCACGTAACAGAAATGCAAAATATTGAAAAAAACAGAAAGTCACAACTTGCACCATATACTTATACTATCTACATCTCTTATGCTGTTTTTATTGCAGTTGCAGTATTGTTGATTACGAGTTTTTTTGTCGAAATTGAAAAAGTTCAGCTAAGCCTCATCGATCAAGGAAACAGCGGCAGTGGAGGTCTGTTCGGATCTTTGGCAGATATGGATATTTCCTTGATGGAATCTGCTCTGTTTAAAATGTAATATAAAAAAATCATAGAAATTCACCTTTTACAGCATCAACCTCAAATTGTCAGTAACAAAATAATACACACAGATCCTTTTGTTCTCAATTTAATTTATCAAATCATGAAAACCAGAACAGCAAGTAATAAAACTCAAGGAACACCAAAATGTTGCCTAGGAGCAAAAATTGCCCAAATTATTGGAGGCAAACAATTTTGATGTCAGCCCAAGAACAAGTAGAAAAGCTAGCACTCGAACTCAAAGAAACTTTGGATTTAGACGAGTTAGAATCTAAAATTTACCTTAGTCTATTAAGAACAGGTCCAATTACGGCAAGCGCTCTTGCAAAAGATCTTAGCATTGACAGGGCAAGAATGTACAGAACCGTAGACAAGTTGGTCGACAGGAACATCATTTCAACAACCCTTTCAAGTCCCAAATTATGCATTGCAGTAGAGCCAGAAAAAGCACTAAAAATCGCACTGGAGAAAAAAGAAGAAGAAATCAAAAAAATAAAAAAATCAGGAGAAGCAATTGTAGATAAAATCAATAGCGAAATTACCACCAATCAAGGAACCAATATTCCAACTCTTAGAATTGTGCAGGGACGCTCAAACATCTACACCGATATTGCACAAATGATTGAAAATTGTACTGACACTATTTACATTGCAACAACACTTGAAGACATCTCAAAAATGTATCACAGCATAATTCCAGAAAAAATTAAAACCTGTGATATAGCATTAGGATCAAGATATATCCAAGGTGGTGGGGTTGATAAAAACTGGCCACTATGGAGGAAAGCTTTGTCTCGATGGGGAAATTTTTATGC
>JARRMG010000328.1:0-1586 GCA_037386265.1 Nitrosopumilaceae archaeon | reverse complement strand
ATTCTGAGGCAATGGTTTATTCCAACAAATTATTGTTTAACTTGCTCTGGTCAAAATCAAAGACCATTCCCTTGTAGTTATTCTCTAACATCAAAGCCTTTTTCTTTTAATTGTTCACGAATGTTCTCTCTTAATTCATCAAGTTCTTCTTTTGGAAGATCAATGCTTACCATCTTTCTAATTTGATTCATTAATTGCAACCCATCTTGATCAGTTGTTAGTTTCTTTCCAGATTCTTCAAACGCGTAATAGGACATCATGATGTGTAATCTCTGTTGTCGGTCATTTTCTTGCATGTTGTTCATCCAGTGATTAACCATGTCACGAAGATCTTTTTGTGTTACCTCAAGATTAATTTCGTTAATATCAATCTGACATTCGCCTTCGTGTTTCAATCCAATATGAGCAGAATCTAACATGCATCGATTACCATATGTTTTATCATCAGTACCACAAATTGGGTTGTATTCAAGAGTACATGCCATAACTGGCATAAATGTCTGCCAACCTCTCTCTTTTAGGACTTTTACTGATTGTGGTTTTACACATGCTGGTGAACCATCATGGCTTTTGAAAATCAATCTCATTCCTTCTGCACAAATTATGTTATCTGCAGAAATTCCTGAATTTCCCTGTTGAGAGGGTCTAAGGTATGGTTGTTTTACTCCATCCATAATGCAGACCTTGCCAGCATAAGCTCCTGTGCCACATCTATCATTTAGAACACAGATTTCTCCTAGTGCAACAAAACCTGGGGCACATAGGTTTTTGAATGGCATATGTTTTGTTAGGTGACCTTTACCTTAACTGTGTATTGATTTCCTGGATTAAACTCAAATCCTTGAATTTTATCATAAAAGTTTCTCCATTCAGAGTTTAGATCTTCTCTTACTTGCATGCACTTCATTGGACCTACTCCAACACAATCAACCATCTGAGAATGAATGAAAAATGTTTTTATCTCTTCAGCATACGCGCTGGGAAGAATAAAAACAATCATTCCAAGCAAAAATGCAACAACTGTTAATTTTCTCATTGTAATGCAATAATGAAATTTCTTATTGCTTTTGAATATTACTGAACCTTGAACCTAGTGCCATTGCTTGATTTTGAAATTTAAAACAAATTTGAGGATATCAAACAAAACTAAATGGGACGCTAACAATGGATGTAATGATTGCCACCAAGATAATTAATCCAAAGGCTTTTCCGGTACCAAATCCATGAACTGTCTTTATCGCCTTTATTGTAACAATTAATACCCATAAAGCAAAGCCAATTCCCAAAATCGCAAGCAAGATTACGTATCCAATGAAAGGACCTAATAATGGAAAAACTTCTTCATCATCAATATTAGGATCTAAAAGAATTGAGGGTTCTACAGAGGTAAAAGAGCCCCACATCAGAAAAATCAGTATGGCGATGATTATAGTAATCGGGATTACAAGTGCATGTACGTGAAAATAAACGGAAAAAACCTTTTTCCAATTTGTGTTACCATCAAGGTTTTTTCCAATAAAATAATACAATATTGCTGAAACAAATCCACTCAATAAACTTGAGACAATAGATAGTGGCACCGCTGA
>JARRMG010000327.1:0-1957 GCA_037386265.1 Nitrosopumilaceae archaeon | reverse complement strand
GGAATTGATGATCCATATGAAGCACCAGAAAAGGCTGATCTTATAGTTGATACAGAAAATGAGCCCCTTTCAGAGAGTGCACAAAAAGTCAAAGAATTTCTTAAGGGAAGAAATCTAATCTAATTTTTTAAATTCTTCCAATATTTTATTATGAATTAGACCATTGGTCACTAAAATTCCATTTTGATGATTTACAATTTCATTATTGTAAGTAATATCATTACCTAACATATCTGTCATTTTTCCACCAGCTTCAGAAATAATACAATACGAGGCAGCCGAATCCCATTCTTTCATTTTATTTGTAGTAGTGATATATGCCTCAGCTTCACCAGAACTAATTTTTCCAACCTTTAATGAACTTCCAATACTAGTAAATTTTTTAATTCCTAATCTTTCTATAAACAATTTTTCCTTATCTGAGAGATGATGTCTTGAACCCACTGCCCTACATTGAGATAATTCTGAAACATTAGAAACCAAAATTTTTTTCCATTCTCCTTCAGAATATCTAAAAGCTCCACTATCCTTTTGGGCAGCAAAAATAGTTTTTTCTGTAGGCCACCCAATAACTCCCAAAATTGGTTTTTGATCTTTAACCAAGGCTATCATTACGGTAAATTCTCCTGTTTTATCAATAAAATCTGATGTACCATCTAAGGGATCTACAATCCAAATCATATTTTTTGATAATCTACTTTTGTCACAGCCTCTGCCGCCGCCTTCAATGCAACATCTAACTCTGGAAGTTTATTTGAAATTGGAATATTATTCAATACTATTACCTAAGTTGTAAGTTCTGGTTTTAGAGTCCATGCTACTCCCAGCATGATAAATGGAATTGACAATATTCCAATAATTGACAATACCGTATTTAGTTGAGAGTCTGAAACTTCTGGATTGTTAATTATCCAGGGAAGAGGTAAAGTGACTACTATCCATATGATTCCTAGTAAAATGATTAATTTTGCTTTTCTTTTCCTGTCAGCCATTATATCTAGTACAATCGGGGGAATATTAAACTCATGTGAATCTATTTTGTAGATTGCCCCCCATCCACAGCAAGGATAGCCCCAGTTGTCCACGAAGAATCTTCCGAAGCTAAAAATAAAATCGATTTTGCAATATCCTCGGTTTTCAAAAATGGTTTAGTCATATCTGTATCTACTACTCCAGGACACACACAATTTACACGAATCCTATCTTTTGCATATTCCAATGACCAACATTTAGTTAATACAATTAAGGCTGCTTTGGAAGCTGAATATGCATCGGCATTAAATCCTTCATACGCCTTCAAACCTGCATCAGAGGAAACATTAACAATTGTTCCAGAGGTTTTTTGCAAGTATGGAATGGAAAATTTGGTAAATCTAAACTGTCCATTAAGATTTACATTTAGAACTTCATTCCATTCCAAATCTGAAATTTCATGTAATTGTTTTATCTTGGGTAAAATCCCCGCATTATTTACCAAAATATCAAGTTTCCCAAATTTTTCTACTGTCTTCTCCACTACTGATCTAACCTCTTCTTCTTTTGTGATATCCGCAGAAACGGCAAAAGCATTTATTAGCAAATTTGAGGCATTTTCTAGTTGTTGCTTGTTTTTAGAAGTGATAACAACCGTTGCTCCATTTTCCAAAAAAACTTTAGCAGTTTCAAACCCAATACCTCTACTTCCACCCGTAATTATTGCAACTTTTCCTTTCAAACTCATTACCTACATCCTAAAAATTCGTAATTTATACCTCATCAAAAATTTCGTACAAATTTACTAAATTTCATTATTTCATTTTAAAGGGAATCTTATTTGTGTATTTAATCAAGTAATTGAGGAATTTCAATAAATTGAATTGGTATTCTGAAACCAATTAAATCATTAATAATAAATTTAATCTAAGAAATCTTTTCAGTAAGGTTTTAAAATATTGAATTAATCAAGTGTTCTAAAAAT
>JARRMG010000326.1:0-1443 GCA_037386265.1 Nitrosopumilaceae archaeon | reverse complement strand
GATAGTCTTAAATCCTTCTTTTTTAAAAAATTGGCTTGGCCCTTCATATTTCAACTGTTCATAAAAGTTCATAAGAAGAAATAACTGTCTTAGTTTAAAGTCAATTCTGGAGTGTTTGAATTATGAGTACTGTTAAAGATATTATGAAAAAACCAATTACTATCCAAAGCTCTTCATCTTTGTCTCATGCAATACATCATCTCTTGGACCTGAAAATCAGTAGATTGTTGACTACAAATGAAGATGGTAAAATAATTGGCATTATTACTGAAAAAGACATTGGACTTTACCTCCTTGCAAACAACACTGAGAAAAACCTTGATGAGTTGTATGTTTCAGAAATCTCAAATCCCCTAATTGAGGTAAGTGAAACCACCCCGATCGAAGATGCAGCACATATCATGTTTACAAAAAACATTGGTTCTGTGGGTGTATCGTACTCTGACACAGTAGGGATTGTCACAAAAACTGACCTGGTCAAATATTACTATCAAAATTATGTTGGTCACAAAAGAGTAGGAGATGCAATGACTGTTTCCTATTCTGCAATGTATGAGGATGATAAATTATTCCAAATTTTGGAAAAAATGATTCAAGACAAAGTATCCAGATTGGTGATTAAAAACAAGGAAGATGATGCAGTTGGAATTGTGACTTTTGGCGATGTGTTTCGCCTCTCTTTGAGTCTTGGAAGAGACAATGATGTCATTGACAACTCTGATCCTGCAATTTCTGTGATATTTCCCAGAAAAGGATTTCTCAGTGAGACTGGATTTGGTGGAACTACTAGGGCCAAAGATGTGATGACCAAAAAAATTACAACCGTAGATTACAACGATGATTTAGTTTCTGCATGTTTAGAGATGCTTGATAACAATATCAACGGCTGTGGTGTTTTAATTGATGGCAAATTATCTGGAATTGTCTAACATAATTCCCTATAGAAGTTCTAATGGGCGATAGAAGAGCAGACTGTATTTACAGTGTACTGAATCAATTTCTATTGCCTCCTGTGGAGGCAATTGCAATTGCCTAGATCATACGCTGTAATTGCCGCACTGTTGGTATTTTCTTTTGGATTCTCATCTGCATTTGCCGATGATAGTCTTGTAAATCCTGACAATCTAATATTTAATAATATTCCAGAATCTGTTTTTCATTCCCCAGCACCAACTATTACTGATCCTTTAACTGGAGAAGCAATTCAACTTGATTCATCTGAAAAGTATACTGCATATCCAGCAGAAATGGGTTCTCAAATAAATTCAGATGATAAGCAACTCGTAGAAGTTAATGGACAGGAGTTTTATCTAGTTCCTGACACTTTAGATAAAACTGCAAACATTGTTGCAGTTTTGCTGCTTGCAATACCCTTTGGATTACTAGTATACAGAATGTCAGACAACGACCCAATACCACTAAAATATGCCAAACTCTCAGGTG
>JARRMG010000325.1:0-1866 GCA_037386265.1 Nitrosopumilaceae archaeon | reverse complement strand
TCAAACCAAGCAAAATTATGAACATATCCTTTCTTGCAATCCATAGGGACATTTCTAGAAACCTTTAGGATTTGAGAATTATTGTCAATAATAATCTCGATCAGACATTGAAAAAACCTCACCTTGAAGGAGAACTATTTTTCCAACGCATCAGAACGTTAAAAATTTCCAGATAGTCTTTTGCCATGGTAGTTATATGAATATGAGCATAAAAATCTCGTATTTTGCCCTCAAAAACCATAGTTGTTTCTTTTTTAAATAGAGGAACGGTTACTCCAACTTTTTTTATTTCATCAAAATCATAATTTCCAATTTGAATTAGAGTGTCTTTAATGCGAATACTCTTTTTTTCTTTGTTTTTGTTTAGATAATCGATTTCCTCAGTGAAGGATTGACTCCAATGTGTAGAATCCATTGGCCATCTATGAACATAGATTTTGTCGGCTTGAAAATTAATTTCGGATTCTGAGTTTTTGTTTGGCAATTATGTGCAGTCCTTTCAAAAAAGAATTCTTGTTTTTTGAGATCTGATTCTTTTATTATTCGACATTTTTTTATCGGTACTAATCTAGAGATTTGTTCATAGGTGTTAATTGAACGAACGTCTGCAGCATATGCTATCTGTAAAAGAGGGGACCTTTCTTCAATCATCGGTTTTGCTCGCTCATACCCTCCTGCTTGTCTCATTCCTGAACGGTAAAGCCCAAGATTTTTCTCACTTTTTGAAATTTGCGGATCTTGATAACAGCAAAGTGCATATTCATCATTATTTTTTTCAATCAGAGTCATTCTCGTAAACTTGTCACTCCAGTTTTCAACCTCTTTTGCTAGCTGCAAGGCCTCGTCCTTATCTTCAAAAACGGTAGATACTACCAAACGATCCTTTTCATAAATTTTGACAAAGATTCCATGGAAAGCTTTACCGTGTTTGCATCAAGCGCCACATTGTTTTTTGGCAAGCCTTTATCAATCCAATATTTTATCACCTTGTCTTCCAATTTGTAATCTCTGAATCCCGCTGGGAATCGTTTGGTAATATGGTCAAGCAGTGTTCGATCCTTAAAGACAGCTCGTGGTTCAAATAGCCTCGTCTCATCAGCATAGACATTCTCAAAAAGATTGCCTGAAATTTCATCAGATAACAAGTCCATTTTAGATATTTTTCTCATCAACTCAAGATAATGCAAAAACTCGTGGGCAAGTATGGCATGAATGGTTCCCTTGAGTCCATATGCCACAAGAGGGGCAGTGATTTGTATCACTACCCGGAACTGATCTTCAAATGCAATGGGAATTGTACGGGCAAATAAGATTCCAAATTCATATGAATTCGAATTAGGAGAAGATAAGACAATTGAAGGCTCAACATATGCAACAGGATAACGGATTCCTGATGCCTTTTCAATTCTATTAATTCCTGATACCGTGATTGGAAAACGTTTCAAAACAAGCTCAAAAACTTCGTCTGGAATAAGACCTGATTTGTGTGCATCTTTTAATCTAATTAATGGATCCAATCTTCCGTCTCAAGTAAAAATGCTGTAAATGTAAGTTTATCTGGATTTTGGTTTTCCACGTTTTGAGAGTTTATTTTTTCTTCTATTGGCTCGTTGATCTGCCCATCTTGCATGCTTACCTTTTTTTCTCAATGGCATGCAAATTCTACCAAACGACACTAGTTATTTGTTATCATTTGTATTCGTAGAAAGTCAAAATTATTGCATGTACAATTGTTTCTAAAAATTATCTTTCGCAGGCACGAGTTTTAACAAAATCATTTTTAGGTTTCTGCATTAACCGAAGCGGGGTATCAAACTGAATGAGCTCTCCGTTTTTCATTTGGGCATATCTTAAAAATTTTATCAT
>JARRMG010000324.1:0-1001 GCA_037386265.1 Nitrosopumilaceae archaeon | reverse complement strand
CTTTGTGAGCCTTTACTGCAACCTGCATTTTCATAGATTCTAAAGTGCAGACAACGTCGCCTGGATTTACAGAATCTCCGTCTTTAACTGCAATTGATACCACCTTACCTGGGATTTGGCTTTTCAATGCTAATTGAGCATTAGCTGCTCCCCCTCCTCCAGAGTTTTTGTAAACTATTTCATCAAATTTTGTGTGTTGATTAATTGTAATTGGAACATTGTCAATTACCAAATTAATTTCGTTTGTAGTGTTTCCTAAATATTTGGCTTTATGATATTTTTGATCAAGTAAAAATTCTATTCCTTTTGCATCCATAGTCAGTATTTTTATTTGATGATCAGCATCGTTGATTTTAATTATGTACTCATTGTTTCCAAGATTTTCAGTTATTTCTCCAACAAATGCATTTTCAATATCTTGTATTTTATAGTCCATGATTTATCAATCCAATTTATTTTTCCAGTTTGTATTATCAGCTGTAGAACTCTGGACTCGACTCTTATAATATTCAGAATGTATGATTGCTGCAGCCAAGGCAGCATCGCTTTTTTCTATTTTTTCTTTTTTCAAGTCTTCTTTTAATTTTTCAATCATATTGTAACGTTTTAAGAAATCAGTTGAGAGTTGTCCGTTTTTGTACTCTTCACTTTGCAGAATTGTCTTGTATAAAGGAATTGAAGTTTCTACTCCTTGAACATACATGTCATTTAATGCGTTGAGCATCCTTGTTCTAGATTCTTCAAATGTTTGTCCCCACGTACAAAGTTTGGCCATCAAGGAATCATAAAAGGGAGAAACAGTACAACCAGGATAAAGATATGTGTCACACCTCACACTAGGCCCAGCGGGAATTGTAACATCAGGTACAGGGCCAGTTGATGGTGCAAAGTCCAAAAAGGTATCCTCAGCATTGATTCTACATTCAATTGCATATCCATTCATTTTAAGATCAGATTGTTTGAATGGCAGTGGTTCACCATTTGCAATATCGATTTGTAAT
>JARRMG010000323.1:0-1003 GCA_037386265.1 Nitrosopumilaceae archaeon | reverse complement strand
AAACTTTTTTTGACTAATTTTTTCTCCATTTAAAATTGAGGCGATATACAATGATGCTGCAGCTTGAGCAACTGGATGTTTTCCAGCTGTAATCTTGGTCTCTTCACATCTTTTTAGAATGTCAAAGGCATCTCTTTTTGTTTTTTCGCTAAGATTCATGTTATTTGAGATCTTTGCTATAAAGGAGGTTGTATCGTACTGATTTAGATTTAACCCCAATTTTTTGATGATTGTTCTTAAATCTCTAGACAGAATTCGTCTCTCAACATTTCCAGCCCCAGCAATATCGTCCAGAGTTCTAGGAATGTTGTTTTGCCTACAAGAAGCATACAAAGATGCAGAAATTAATGAAGCCATAGTTCGACCTCTTGTTAATTTTGCATTTACAATTTTTCGATAAATATAAGCTGCATTTTCTACAACATTGTCAGAAACTCCAATTTTTGTTTTCATTCCATGTAGCAAAGTAAATGCCTTACTCAATGAAGATGTCTTTCTTGACTTGCTCCTTTGATCCCATGTTCGAAGTCGGTTAAATTCAAATTTTGTTTTATTTGATAATCTCTTTCCTGAAGAATCTTTGTTGGTTCCAATCACTGTAGATAGTCCTTTATCAAACATTGTCAAGGATGTAGCAGGGCCAGTCCTTGCATTTTTCATAAACTCCTCAGAACTATAACTTGGATTATCGTGTGAAGTGTCATCTAAGTTTTGCACTAAGACAAGACCGCAACCCCCACAAAAAACTTCTCCTCTATCAGAATCGGTAATCACAGGGTAGGTTTTGCAAGTATCAAGTTGACACTTGACATCATAATCACTAGAATAATACGCTACCACTACTATACTTTATTACCATTTATCAAATAAAAACAAATTGAATGAGGTAATTTTTAAATTAAAAAAGCGATTTGTGTACAAAAAATTCCTAGAAATAATTTTTCAATAAATCTATGTTGTTATACAACTTAAATTCTATAAAATTTTAAAAATAAATCAAAAA
>JARRMG010000322.1:0-1013 GCA_037386265.1 Nitrosopumilaceae archaeon | reverse complement strand
TTATTAGAGAATCCTTACTAAAATTCATTTTTTATTCTTGAAATCTTGAAAGGTTAAATTTTTTTATGATTTTGGAAGGAAAATTGAAAAAGTTGTTGGATTGTTTTTTGCAGTAATTTTACCCCCGTGACTTTCTATGATTCTTTTGCAACTTGCTAATCCTAAACCCGTTCCTATTTCTTTTGTTGTTATCAATGACTCAAAAATTTTAGGCATTACATCTTTAGATATGCTGGGTCCAGTATTCTCAATTTCAATTTTTACATTTTCTTTGTCTTCAGCGAATCTTACCTTTATTTCTCCTCCATCTTTCCCAATTGCCTGAATGGCATTCGTCAGAATATTATTACACACAATTTGTAACTGAATTGGGTCTGCAATTACATTCAGATCTGTTTTATCGTATTTTATTTGGATATTGTCTGGAATGCTTAATGATTGAACCGTATCATCTAAACAAGAATACAGTGACATTGATTTTCGATCCATCTTCCGGGTTCTTACATAATCTAGAACATTATTTACTTGGTGAGATATTCGTTCAACATTATCAAAGGCAATTTTGAATTTTTCATCTACCAAAGGATCCGAAATTCGTGTATCTGGAGATTTTTCTTTAATTAATTCTAAAGACATACGAATATTGGATAATGGATTTCTAATATCATGAGATATTCTGCTGGCCAATTCTCCTATTGCTGCAAGTTTCTCTTGTTTTATCAGTAATTTCCTATTCTCACTAATGCTAAGATTTAACTGGAGATTTTTCTTTAAAAAATAAAAGAGAAGAAATTCTCACGGAAAATCCAGGTACCTCTTATCTACACCAAAATGGAATTCATGTTTTCATTGAAACAGTGAATGTGGCCAATAAAAAATGGATCATGGTTACTGCAATCGCTGATAAGGATTTGTTACCCTATACCATATCACAATTAAAGGATAATTATTTTTTGATTGGAATTATGACCGCCTTTATTATAGGTACAGAATTTCTTCTCTTTTATTTTTTA
>JARRMG010000321.1:0-1742 GCA_037386265.1 Nitrosopumilaceae archaeon | reverse complement strand
TCTGGAAAATTTTATGTAAAATTCAAGAAACAGGTTCACATGGTGTTTGATGGTGGTACCAAACAACAGATCGTCCTGCTTCTCGATTGTAATTTATGCAGTTTTTAATAGAAAAGGAATACGTATGATTCATCAGTGTTTTAGGAACAACTTTTCACCTGTCACACAAAGATGCACATAAAATCTATAGTTTCAGGCAAAATCTATTCGGTAGCCTGTCTGATTAATTCTGAGAGATTTTTGGTTCTTCCCTCAGGAAGCTCTGTTATTCCACCAATCAGACTTTCAGTCACTACGCCATTTCCTGCAAGCACTTTGGCTGCCATCAATGAAGTTTGTCCTGCCATGCATACAAGCAAAGACTTGCCTTTTGTTCCCTGCAGCTCCGGACTTAGCTCCTCGGGAATTTTTTGGGTCATAAGCAATTTTCCTATGGTTGATGCAGTTGGTACCGAAATTTTAGATGGGTCAACTCCAAGGGATTTTGCAATTAGTTCTATTCCTTCTTGGCGAGGAGTATATTGAGTATGAATCCAGATTATCTTGTCATATTCATCTGCGGTTGATGCTGCCTCATCAAGGGAAACCTGAGTACGTGTTTGTTTTTTTGACATTGCTTGAAGATTCTTTTTGTATTTTTCAATCCCATCTGCAACAATTACTACAAACTTTCCCCCACCCCCAAAGTTTGCCATTTGCATAGCTGCATAAAGTGCAAGTGCACTGCTAAGGCTTTGCCTGCTCAAAATCTACTTCATGTTGTCCTGCATACATTTGAGGTTCATACAATGTTAATCCTGATGCTTTGTCTTTTGTTCTAATTCCTGCAACGTCTTGAGCGCTTTGAGGGAAAACCACATGCAATGATTTTTTTCCATACTTGTCAGCAACATACCGGCTAATGCCTCCTGATGTGCCACCTGTCCCAAATGTACACACTACTCCAAAATCATCTAGCGAATGTCCCAACTCATGGAGTTGTTGATCAATTTCTGGAGCTGTAATTGTGGTATGAACATCAAGGTTTAGCTTGTTGTCATACTGCTCTGGACAAAAGCAACCGTAAATCTTTGCAAGATGCTTTGCCAAGTTTATGATGTCTTGTTGGGATAATAGTGATAGTATTTCAGGGGTTGACTGGTCAAAAATTGCAACATCAAAACCCATTTGAGATAACTGAGAGCGTATATTTGCTGCAGTTGCCTTTGCAGTCAAATCATTTGCACTGTCCTTCATTCCGGGGGCAGGACAAATGTCCATGTCAAGGTCCATGATTCGAATGTTCTCGTTTCGTAATTCCTCAAATACTCCCTCCTGAAGTCGTCTTGATACAAGTGAAATTACGTTTAATCCTAGTTTTGATAACTGTCCTAAAGCAATTCCAAAGTTGCCAGAAGTTGCCTCAATTACAGTTTGGTCACCTCTTAGCTTTCCATTTACAATAGCATCATGAATAATGTGAACTGCTGGCCTTACCTTGATTGAACCAGTAGGTAATTTGGAATCAAACTTGCCAAAAACCACAAGGTCAGAGTCGGCAAGATTAAGGTTGTAAACATTTTTTGCACATTCTTTAAGATCTTCAGTAAGATCAACTAGAGGTGTTTCATTTACTATTCTAGTTTTGTCCTGCTCATCTAAATGAGGAACCTTGCTCCAAATGTCTTGTCGAAATCTCTCAAGTAAACCACTGTCAGTTTGTGTTTCCAATATCAATCATAGCTTTGAAACTAATATAAAAC
>JARRMG010000320.1:0-1450 GCA_037386265.1 Nitrosopumilaceae archaeon | reverse complement strand
AATTTTGATCATGGAAATTCAAAATCTAGGAAACCACACTGTTAATTTTGGCAAGTAATTGATCTATATCCACTGGTTTTTGCAGACAAGATGCTATTCCCAACTCTTTGAATTTTTTCTCAGATTCAAGTGAAACGGTGGAGGCAGTTAGGATGATTACCTTGCGCAATTGAGAGGGGTCTTCTTTTGCAAGGGTGTTGAGAATCTCATATCCGTCAAACTCTGGCATTGCAAGGTCAAGTACGATTGAATCAAACTGGTTTGTTTTTACCAATTCCAGACCTTCCTTTCCATCATTTACCACAGTGCACTCATGATTACTCATATCCAGAAATGAGGAAATCATTTTTGTAATTTGTTCGTTGTCGTCAATTATCAATACTTCAAGTGGTCGTGTTTGTTGACTTTGATCATATTCAATTTTGTTGTAAGTAATCTAGTATTACTTTCTCTTGTTCTATCTCTCTTAATCTGTGTTCATAATCTTCATTCATATTCTTTGTGAATTTGTTTTCTTTCTCAAGAACAAATGCAGATTTTCTCCAGATTAGTTTGAACAAAGATTTCAAGGTGGACACAAACGACCTAGAATCAGTCCATATAGCCATGAGTTCTGAGCTTCCGCTGTTTATGAAAAATACAACTTCTTTTTCATCTTTGATGATAAAAGAAAAGTTGTGTCTGTTGCTTTCATCCAACTTTTTGATGTTATTTAGTGGTAAACCATCAAGTGCAAATTGACCCTTTTTAGAATATGTCGTAAGTACTTGCAGTTCAGCTTTTGTTTTTTTGAGAAGATTTACAAATTCTGTGTGATAGAATTTGATGAAATTAGTTTCAGAACCTAGTACCAAAACATCTTTTTCTGCAGTTTTTGCCATTCGCTCAATTTTTACCAGGATTGAATTTCTTCCTTGAAGAATTTGGAATTTGTTTCCATCAACATTTTCAGACTCATCGACATGCTTTGGAACAGTCTCCCAAAGAGTCATAATTTTTTCTTTTTTTAGTTCTAGGTCAAGCACTCTTTTCTTTTCATTATCAATGATTATAGTTAGCGCATCATCAATTGGCACGGCATTGAATTTTGTGGGTTTTCCAAATATAGAAAAAATAATTCCTTTTTGTTCAAGTGAATTTAAAAGGTGGTATGATTCTGTTCTTGGAATATTAAGATTCTTTGAAATTGCAGAAGCAGTTTTCTCGCCAGTCTTTGTTAGATAAAGGTAGACTTTGGACTGATTTGGAGTTAAGCCATACTGAATTAGATTTTCATTTATCTTTTTCATAGATTCTTTGTGGTCATTTCCCAACACCAAGTTTTCTATTAGTGCCTCTTCCATTGTCATGTTTTTTTAGTACATCGATCAGAACTTAAGATCATGTCTGTCACACTGTATTACAGATAATCTTAAAATTAAAGCAAGTTGTTCGCTGTGAACTACTTTTT
>JARRMG010000319.1:0-1031 GCA_037386265.1 Nitrosopumilaceae archaeon | reverse complement strand
AATTTGCAATTTTAGACAAGGATTTCCTAGTTGTACTTACTTGTGTGTTAATCTTGATAAAATCAAGGATTGAAAGAGAGCCTCTAGTCTTCCCAAATCCGTTTGTGGGTAAAATGTGATTTGAGCCTAAAATATAGTCACTAGCCGAAGAAGGAGTATCATTTCCAAGCAAAATCAGTCCAGGAGTAGTGATTTTTGATGCCAGGTTTTGGGAATTTTTAGTCATAATTTGTAGGTGTTCTGGCGCCAGCTCATTTGCCAGATTAATCAAATCTGATTGAGTTTTGCAAACAGCAACAAAGCCGTTTTGTTTTAGGCTCTTTTTTACAAAATCTGATCTTTTAATTTTTGGAATTAATTTTTCAATTGCTTGATTTACTGATTTTGCTAATTTTTCAGAATTTGTGATAAGATAACAAAAGGTGTCACTGCTGTGCTCTGCTTGAGAAATTAGATCTAGTGCAACATAATTTGGATTTGCAGAACTATCAGCAATAATTCCTAATTCTGTTGGCCCTGCAAGCATATCAATGGCAGTATTGTCACTAACCATCGATTTTGCCACAGTTACAAATGCACCACCAGGACCTACAATTTTTTCAACTTTTTTTATTGATTTTGTACCAAAAGACAATGCTGCAATTGCTTGAGCACCTCCAACTTTGTAAATTTCATCTGCACCACAAATATCTGCTGCAACTAAAGTTAGTGAATTAATTTTTCCATCAGAGTCAGGAGGTGAGACCACAACTATTCTTTTTACTCCTGCGACTTTTGCTGGAGTTACAGACATGATTACAGAGCTGGGATATTTTGCAAGACCTCCAGGAATATAACAACCTACATTTTGAAGCGATACAAATTTTTTAGATATTTTTACCCCGTCATTTTTTATGATTTTATTTTTAAGATTAGACTTTAAGGATGTCTCAGTTTTTTGCAGTCTATTTTTTGAAAATTTGATTGCATTAATTTCCTGCTTTGAAACTTTGTTGTATGCATTGTCTATTTCTTTTTTTGAAACTTTAAGG
>JARRMG010000318.1:0-1032 GCA_037386265.1 Nitrosopumilaceae archaeon | reverse complement strand
CGGCTGTCCCATTAAAATTCATAAACAAATGAGAATTGCTTTTTGCTTTTTGTTCAATTAAAAATGAAAATCAAGGCTCAAAGCCTGAGCACGAGTAATAGATGAATAGTTTTCGTTAACATGACCCCATCTGCACTGAACTAGACCAATATTTGATTTGGAAAAATGAGGGATGGCTCTTTTAAGAAACCATTCTGGCGGAATAAAGTCTGCATCAAAAATTGCCACGTATTCGGTATCAGTTATTTGCATGGCATACTTGAGGGCCCCAGCTTTGTACCCCTTTCTTGTCCCTCGTCTAATATGCTCAATCTGGAATCCCCGTTTCTTGTAATCTTTTACTGCTTCTGCTAAAAGTTCAACAGTGTCATCATCAGAATCATCCAAAACCATAATCTTCATTTTTTCTTTCGGATAATCTAATTCACAGACTGCATCTACAAGACGTTTTGCAACATATTTTTCATTATAAATGGGAAGCTGAATTGTTACAGATGGAGTCCCCATCTCAGTTGTGATCAAAACTTCTTTGCGTTTGACTGAAAGAAAAGTCAGATAGTAGAAATTTAGAGTGTAAGCTGTGATAATTATAGCTGAGACAATAAAAAGATCAAAGACAAATGTTGTGAAAGGATTAAGTGCCATTCCCTAGCTTTTCAGAATGCCTAATGGCTATTTATACTTGCAAATGTCTCTGACTATTTTTGTTCAAAAATCTTGATTGCAGATGGAGGACATACACCCTCACATGCAAGACAAAAGATACAATCTGGTTCTTTGGACATTAGTGGTTTTTTATCAGATGCAACATTTCCTGGAGTATCAAACCACTCATATACTCCTACTGGACATGCCTCAATACATCCTCCATCTGCTATACAAATATCATAATCCACGGAAACAAACTCTCCCCAAACTCCCAAGTGCTTATTGTCAGCGCCTCTCCTTCCCCAAGTTTTGATAGTATAACCACTTGCATTGAATGGCGAGGTAGCCTTCATTTTTGATTTGTATTCAACATCAATTGGTCCA
>JARRMG010000317.1:0-1035 GCA_037386265.1 Nitrosopumilaceae archaeon | reverse complement strand
ACAAAACAATCTGGGTGGATGGTGACCCGTGATAATTGCAAGACTGCCCACCGCAGCTAGATTCTGCATGCCGGTCTTGCATGTTCCAGTGTCACCTAGCGGGTTAAGGGAGTAAAAATAAAAAAAGGATTCTTGTTATTTTAATCGTCGTTGGTTTCACATTCCGTTTCTACTTCGTTTCCTCTGAAGATAATTGCATCGTCTGGATCATCAGTCTCATCAACCATCTCACCATCTAGGTAAAGGACTGAATCAGCGTATTTGTATTTGATATTTTCAGTTTCGCTTTGTCTGCCGTCATGGCAATTACCATCTCCTTGTCTTTGGCTTTCATCCATCATTGGTGAATTTCCCTGCCAATATGCAAGAACCTCACCGCAGATCGTATCAACACTCAGAACAGTATGTCCAAAACCCCACATAAAGTTGGATTTATCTATCTCAACAAAATCAGAACAACCATCAATGCCAACATTGGCATGTCCGAAAGGAACTGGATTTTGACCTTCACTTGGGCAGTTTTCTTGTCCATAAAAGAAGTGCACAAAAGAACCATCTACATAATTGGCGTTTGCTCCCCTTCCATCGGAGATATAGTGAATCACCTTGCCATCACAGGCAAAACCTGCACTAGCTGGCGCAAACGAACCTCCTACAAGTATTGCTGCTAGGACTGGGATTGCAAACATTGTAATTTTGTTTCTAGTCACTAGAGTAAAAAATGGAAGGTTTCTATTAAGCATTAAAATACCTACAAAATTTTTATTACAATTGATCGATTTCTTCCCAAAAAATAATTTAAAAATAACCCTCACCTAATAACCAAAATTATCTCATCATAATCTGGGTGGAGGTGGCCCGCGATTATTGCAAGACTGCCCACTGTAGCATGTCTGCATGCCGATCTTGCATGTTCCAGTGTCACTAAGCGGGTAAAGGGAGTAAAAATAATTTCAAAAAGAAATAATTAAACAAAATTTGATATTTCTTAAGAGTGTAGCTAACAATCCTTTATGATGATTTTTCACTATATGA
>JARRMG010000316.1:0-1039 GCA_037386265.1 Nitrosopumilaceae archaeon | reverse complement strand
CTAATGTTTGCAGCATTGAAAAATAATGATGGAATAGGAGTTTTTCTTGTATCAGATAAAATTGAGAATTTTGTGCCTGCTAAAAAAGGAAAAAGGCATATTTTACACCTCTTGAAGATTATATCCAATTTCAGGCCAATCTCTTTGAAAACCAACCTTCAAAATTCTCTTGAATTCATTTCAAAAACCATAAAAAGAAAAAGTGTAGTTTTTGTGATTTCGGATTTTAATGACAGGACAGATTTTATAAAACCATTAAAGATTATGCGACGGAAGCACGACGTAATTGCCCTGAAAATCACTGACCCAAGGGAGCAGGAAATTCCAGATGTGGGATTGATTGAATTAGAAGACGAGGAAACTGGTGAACAAATTCTTGTTGATACATCAAATGAAGAGTTTAGAAAATCATATTCTAGGTTAGTTTCTGAAAATAATTTACAGTTTTTTTCAAATATGAAACGAATCAAAATTGATACAATAACTCTGAGAACTGATAAGGATTTTGAAGTACCTCTAAGAAAATTATTCAAAGGAAGGCTCAGGTGAAAATGGCAGGCTTTTCAAACGAACTGATTTTGATTTTTCTTGCTTTAATCCCGGGTCTTTTCTATTTGTATTACAAATTTCTTGCAAAAAAGAAAAAGGCTGCCATCCAATTTAGTAATCTATCTTACGTAAAATCTGCCATCGGAAATAATAAAAAAACAAAACGTGATTCTTGGTTATTTTACATGTCAATTGGAATTATTATTTTAATGATTATTGGATTTGCAGATCCGCATATTCCATTGGAACAAACCAAGGAAGGAGTAAACGTTGTCCTGGTAATTGACGTATCTGGTAGCATGCAAGCCGAGGACTATCCCCCAAATAGATTAGAAGCGCCCACGCATCGCATCCCGGTAGCCGGTCAATTCCACAGTATCCTCTCAAAAAAACAGGGGCGAATTAGAAGGTTGGGGCGAGGTTGAGATCATGAGCGAGACCCAAACCCTGATCCTGTTCTGGGCCAGCATGCTGATTGCGCAGGCCGGCG
>JARRMG010000315.1:0-1043 GCA_037386265.1 Nitrosopumilaceae archaeon | reverse complement strand
GATTCTGAAAATAACTTGACATCTGAGATTTCTCCTCCAGGGAGCATCCAGTATAGGGCTGGTGTGTCATAATCACTCTCAATGGAATGGGTTTGATCCAAGGCCCTTGGAAGAATTATTTTTTAAAAAAAGTTTAGAAACACTGGATTGGAATCAAGGCGTTGAGAATACAAACTTGTATGAATTACCTTTCCATTTCCAGAGATTAATTCATACGTTGCCACAGTCTTATTGTCATTACTATATTGAATAGGTGTTTCTTCTTTGAGAAGACCTCCTAAAACAAATGGGTTTTCTCGAGGTTCTGGCGGTAGGGGTTGAGCAAATTTTACTTTGTAATCCAACAAAATTTCTGCCTGTGGGTTTGTTACGTGATTTTCTTCAAAATGGGAATATCCAAAGGGATTGTTTTCAAAAATCACGTCATCTTCCAAGGAATTAACAATGTAATTACTTCCAAACCATTCTGAATTCTCATTTAGATATCTTTCTGAAATGCTTGGTTTTGCAGACGTTCCATTAAACTTCCAATCATGCCCTTCAACCAAAGTAGCAGTGCACAGCTCTTTATCAAATAGAATCTCGGCATAAAACATGTTTCCATTTAGAAAAATTACTGACCCACCATTTTTGAGAAAGTCTATCATGTTGTTGTAGTATTGTTGTGTAACATATTCACTGTGCAAAAAGATTAGAACATCATACAAATTATTCCCCTCTTTCTCAAATATCATTCCGTTATGGATCTCCTCGTCCCCTATGACGGCAACAAATGAATTTGGGAGGGTTTGATTTACACGGTTGAAAATATTTTGAAAGTAATCAATTTCATATTCTAGTGGAATGTCTCCTGTTAACAAGTCCAGATCCGTTGTTATTTCTTGTTCTACTGGTGTGAAGTAATATTTAGAATAAAAAAAGTAAAACGAATCAAGATTGTAGGCCGCATTAGTAAATGTCGGCTCTACAAAAGCAATTTTTATTTCTGATTGATCAACCAGACCTTGAGGATATGTTTTTGATCTTTCTGTGTTGACTATGGT
>JARRMG010000314.1:0-1050 GCA_037386265.1 Nitrosopumilaceae archaeon | reverse complement strand
CATTCAATAGTTAGCGGGGCTGTTGTCTATGGAACCTGGATCATTATCGGCATCATGATTATTACTTGCATCATAAACATGGTCAGGAAGTTCAATGTTTGTTACATTAAATGCCAATGAATTTCCTTTTGTTGATTTATTGACTTGACATGTACCACTTCCATCAGTAGTACAATTTGTGGTAGTTTCAACACCCGATTCAATCCAGGTTCCATAGACAACAGCCCCGCTAACTATTGAATGAATAGTATCAACAAGAGAATGAACAGTTATCCATACCTTACCATTCCAATTCTTGTTACCTGATGTATCATATTCTAAATCACCTACATGTATGGATGTTGGTGGGTCATTTACTTCTAATACCGTTACATTGAAAGTGTCATCCACAGTTAGTAAACCAGAGTCTGTAGCACGTATTGTTATGTTAGCTTCTCCAAATGCATCAGGAGTATAGGATAAAGTTAGAGAGCCATCAGAAATTGATGTCCCTACCAGTCCTGGATTATCATTGGCAAACACAGTATATGTTAGACCAGTTGCCCCGTCTTCAGCATCATCAAAGTGTTCTGTTAGAGTAATCTCTGTGTCAACTGTATTTTCAAAAACAATGTAATCACCAATTGGTGTTGTTGTTGGTGGATTGTTTGGTGGTGTTGGTGTAGTTTCATATTCAATGTGCAAAAGCGGAGCGGCTCCAGATTCACCATCATATGCCTCTGCAGTTCGTTCACCATCTCCAGTGATGATAAAAGCCATACTGTTTCCTATGGACCAGCCAGGTCTGTCTACAACTTCCTGAACTAGGGGCGAAATATCAGGAGTGCTATGTTTTTCATTTACGGTGTTCCAAGCATCCAAATACTGCAGTGTCTCCCCCAAAACGATTATCAACTGGATTGAGGCTGGCCATATCCCCGCGTACAAGACGGTAGGGGGACATCGACGGATCAAGAAATTTGATCATGAAGGTTTCATGCGGAGGCAGGGCATTCCCATTCCTACGCAGGAATCCGTAAGCGAGAGGAAGCGGATCCTCATTGTGGATGA
>JARRMG010000313.1:0-1052 GCA_037386265.1 Nitrosopumilaceae archaeon | reverse complement strand
GCTTTTTCTTGATGTTTTTTTAATTTCTCTGCATCAGGTAACACAGTTCCGCATTTCTTACATTTTGTTTGATTTTTACTAGACCCAAATAATCCCATATTGACCATTATCTAATAAACGAAAAGATAGTTTAACTTTTTGAAAATTAATATTCAGAATCTAAACTCTTTCTTGGCCTGGTGCTAAGGTAAAATGCATGGGAACTAATTATAAAGGCTGAAAGAAATATTTTTGTTGCAAAAATTAGGTTCCATGGTCTATCGGGATCAGGATACGCAATGGAAAGCCGATCAATATCTGGAACTACTCCCTCAATAATCCCAGCAGTAATTTTGGCATTTAGCACAGTAAAATTATACAATACTTCATACAAAGTGATTATTGCAAATCCCAATAACATCAATTGAAGTAAGGCCATCTTAGCGCCCACAATTTTATTTCCTGCAGTTTTTTTCCATCCAATTCTAGAAACACAATACCATCCAATAATTGTTGAAAAGAAAATCCAAGTTGAACCTCGTGCAAAATTTTCAAACGGAATCACAGTATTATGAATAGCTTCTCCCATCACATACGTTCCATTTTCCATCCATTCAATCATAGTTACATAAACACCATAAACTAGTGAAGCTGCCATAATGAAGGCACAAACATAAAAAATATACAAAAAAACTTTGTATGCTTTATCAGATTCCTGGAGATGACGTGACTTCATTATGCAGTTTGCAAATTTTTGAAATATAAAAATTCATGTATATTAGAGCATCATACCATAGATATCATAAAACCATGGAAATTCCAATTAATACTCCTATTTTAGGCAAGGAAGAAATTTCAGCCGTTTTATCTGTCCTAAAAGAAGGCTTTCTCACATCAGCATCAAAAAATGGGGGAAAAAATGTACAAGAATTTGAAAAATCAGTTTGTCAATTCGTTAAATCCAAGTATGCCGTAGCAGTTAATTCAGGTACAGCATACTTGGATTTAACGAATTGACAAACTGATTTTTCAAATTCTTGTACATTTTTTCCTCCATTTTTTGATGCTGATGT
>JARRMG010000312.1:0-1056 GCA_037386265.1 Nitrosopumilaceae archaeon | reverse complement strand
TGAATTGGTTTTTTATTAAAAAATCAGCATTTTTACGCTAAAAAAACCTTTTTTGAAAGATATTTTTTTCCAATAAAACAATGATTTTTTTATAAGAAAGTGGGGAAATTGATTCTCCTATTAGCAAAGCCCTATTTTCTTTGGCCAAGAAAAAAGCAAACATCATTAGTAAAATACCAATAAACAGAGAGCTTAGAGCATCATAGACGGTATTTCCAGTAAGGTCTGTAAGATATATCCCAACTGCTGCAATAATTATTCCCAATAATGCAGCAGAGTCTTCAACCATTACTGTCAGAATCGTTGGATCCTTGCTCTCTTTGAACTCAGAATATAGAGATTTCATTGAAACCTTTCCGCCACGTTTTTTGATTGCTTCTTTGAATTGACCAAAGGCTATTCGTAAAGCATTTCCTTCAAACCCAAATGCGATTGCAAGTACAACATAGTTAATTACTGGGTTTTCAGGCTGATGCCCCCCATACAATAATGAGGAGACTCCCTGCTCCAAGGCCAAAACTCCCGATATTCCAAAAATCATTGTGGCAACTATGAACGACCAAAAAAATTGTGACTTGCCAAATCCGAACTGATGTAGAAAAGTTGGAGGTCTTGCACTCAGTTTTATTCCAAGTAAAAGAAGAATTTGATTCACTGTATCAGAAGCTGAGTGATAGGCCTCTGCCCACATTGCTGCACTCCCAGTAAAAATAGCAGCGACAAATTTTGTAATTGCAATTCCCAGATTTCCAAAGAGTGCGGCATAGACTGCTCTTTTTGATCCTACTGCCACACCTATATCGCTTAGTAGTGATTTTTATCTTTTTGATGAATGTGGATAATAACAAAACTAAAAGCCATCTTTTATCAAAAAACCCCAAAGGTAAAAAAGTGTCAAGAGATAACTAGGATGGTTTATTTATAAAATAAAGATCTGAATTGCAATAGAAAATGTCTAAATTTTCAAGGAGACAATAACGTGGCTCAATCAAACATCCCTGTAAAAGAATTAATGATACTTCTGATTCTACTGTAACAATCTTTCTTACCATGAAT
>JARRMG010000311.1:0-1596 GCA_037386265.1 Nitrosopumilaceae archaeon | reverse complement strand
TTCAGAGACAACATCTTCTTTCCTATTGATTGGCCCGTTTTGTATTCTAAAACAATCCAATAAATGAAAAACAATAAACTTGCAGGAATGTAGTTTGTCCCTTCTGAGAAAATCATTTTTTCATTCCATTCTACATTGTATGTCCCAAAAATAATTGCAAATATTATTGTGGAAATCGAAGAAATTATGAGAAAATCAATTAACCATGCAATAAATCTATCGGACCATTTTGCAATTACTAGTTCAATATAAATATCATGATTAGGATCTGACATACTTTAAGATTCCTTTCTAAATTAATAAAATATACATCCTTTATGTCTTTTAACCCTAGAGATTAATAGTACTGATTCCAAGTCACTTTGAAAATCTTTTTGGTCACAATCAACCCCATTGATGTTATTCTTTGGACGCTTAGAAGAAATGAAAAAGATGTGGTAAATCTATATGATTCACTATCTCCAGTAATGCAAATTGCAACAGGGGGCTCTATGCTTAATTTTGGGTATTGGTCAGAAAATGATTCAGAACCAATTACTGCTCAAAAAAATTTATGTCATGCGTTTGGTCAAATAGCAGACCTTGAAAAAGCCCAATATGCATTAGATGTAGGAAGCGGGCTTTCTGCACCTGCTATGCTATGGCGAGACAAGTACGAGAAATTAAAACTATTCTGCATAAACATCAATTACAATCAGCTTCTATTTTCGAGACCTCAAAGAAATTTAGAGTTTGTAAATTCCACCTCTACTAAATTACCCTTTTCGGATAACTCAAGTGTCAGGGTTTTAGCCTTAGAATCATCTCAACACTTCAAACCATATGAAAATTTTATCCTCGAATCAAAAAGAGTTTTAAAAAATTCAGGAATCCTTGTTTTGGCACTTCCTGTGGTTCTTGCAGATACATCGATTAAAAAACTTGGGATTCTCAAATTTACTTGGTCCTCTGAACACTATAATCTGGATTTGCTAAAGAATCGATTAAGAAAAATTATCCTGAATTTGTCGAAAAAATCCTTCACAAATCAATCTTGAAAATGAAAAAAGCCTCTCAGAGCAAAATTATTGATTATGTGATTTTAAAATGCGAATTATAAAATTTGTGGCTTTGGACTACTCTAGTTATGGGATACCTTTTAGACAAGGTTTTTATTTTTGAGATTTTGATTTTTGCTGATTGTCAGAACAAAACGAAGCTCGTTACCAGTTGTATGATGAAAAATGCAAGACTCTACAAAAAGAACCAGAAATTAGGTTTGCAGGGATAATTAACAAAGAAGGAAAACTCGTTGTTGGTGGATTTAAGGAAGGGATAACTCCGTATGAAAACGACGAAACAAAACTCCAAGCATTTTACAATTTTGTATCCAAGGCATCTATTAGAAAAGAATTCGATGAAAGTCTAGGACCAATTAATTACATTGCAGCTAGGAGAGATAAGGCGGTTTTAGTTAGCTTTCCATTCCCAATTTCTCAAATAGCACTTTTGATTTCTGCAGAACCAAATATCGATATTGAAAATTTAGCAAAAAAAGTTGGAGTTAGAAGAGAAACTATTGTTTTTTTAGAGCAAGGAAAATACAATCCTTCATTA
>JARRMG010000310.1:0-1066 GCA_037386265.1 Nitrosopumilaceae archaeon | reverse complement strand
TCGAGCGGCTCGGGCGCCGCAGTGACGGAACTCTGGGTAAATTTGAAAACAAGGGTATCATCCCCCGGGTCATAGAGGTCTTTTACCTTGCCTGAGGCTACAAATTTCACAGAGAAAATTATGAATGATGGCATTTATTTGCTCCTCTGAGATTTCAACCAAAATAAAATAACAGAGCCTATACAGATAAAATCAGTATTTATGAAATCCAAAATCTTTCAGAATTCAATTTTGCCGGTAATTTTACTTGTTTTGATTGGAGGTTATTTTGGAGTGAGCAATTCAGCCTATGCTCAAGATTCTCCATATGCCGTTACAATTCCTGAGATTGAGGGAAAACCAACATCTGCAATTGTAAATGAAAAAACAAACAAAGTGTACGTTACTGATTTTTTTGGAAGCAAGTTGATGGTACTTGATGGGAATACAAACAAGGTTTTAGAGACCATCAAAGTTGTAAGGACTCCTTTTGGTGTAGGAATAAACCCAGAAACAAATATGATTTATGTTGGAGGAGAACACGCAAATGTTCTTTCTGTCATAGATGCAACCACCAGCCAAGAAATCAAACAACTTGATCTTGAAGACCCATACGATATTGCAGTAGATCCTAATCACAATAAAATCTACGTTACAAGTGACAGGCAAAATTCAGTTTATGTGGTAGATGG
The DNA here is from genome assembly GCA_037386265.1 of Nitrosopumilaceae archaeon. Taxonomy (GTDB): domain Archaea; phylum Thermoproteota; class Nitrososphaeria; order Nitrososphaerales; family Nitrosopumilaceae; genus Nitrosomaritimum. The sequence goes on along the minus strand of JARRMG010000310.1, from coordinate 395 downwards.
CACCACAAATGAAATTACTACCTCCTTTGATGTTTTGATTCCTTGTGGGATTGCGGTAAATCCAATTACGGGAATGGTCTATGTAACTAGCGAGTCAGAGAATCAGGTTCATGTGTGGGATGGAAATTCAGGAAAAGAAGTTTCGGTCATAAAGGTTCAGGAAAGTCCAAGGGGAGTAACTGTCAATTCCATTACAAACATGATTTATGTTACCAATCAGGAATCAAACACAGTGTCAGTAATTGATGGTTCAACAAATATGTTAATTGACCAGATTAATGTCGGAGAGATTCCAAGGAGAGTAATTGTAGATTCCAAACTAAATTTGGTCTATGTCTCAAATCAGGAATCCAGCGACATTTCCGTAATCGATGGTAGAACTAACAAGGTAATCG
>JARRMG010000309.1:0-1073 GCA_037386265.1 Nitrosopumilaceae archaeon | reverse complement strand
AAAGAAAGTAAAACAAATCCAAAAATTTCTGAATCATTTGATTTGATGTTTGGTGATTTAGAATTGTCTTCTGGAAGTACAAGAATAGAAAAAAGAGAAGAACTAGAGCAGAGGATGAAGAATAAGGGAATGAAAACTGACGCATTTGGATATCATTTGGGAGCATTTGATTATGGGGTTCCACCTCACGCTGGTTGCGGGATTGGTCTTGAACGGCTTATTATGGCACTTACTGGCACTGAAAATATTAGAGACACCACCTTTTATCCAAGAGATGTGGACAGACTAACCCCATAGGTGACATTAATGGTAACTGAAGAAGAGATAGAATACGTAACAAAATTAATGAAAATAGATGTTCATGATCATAAAGAGTTCGTCGATAAAGTCCATGCCATGATTGATTACTTTGGTATCCTCGATTCTGCTGGGGTTGAGGAAGAAATCGTTGCCTTTCAAGAATTGGATTTATCACAACTCAGGGACGACAAACATATTCCATTTGAAGATTGTTTGATTGACAAATTAAAAAATTACAAAGGAAGTTACATTAGGGCTCCAAAGATGATTTAATTGAATCTAAAAATCTCTGCATTAGATTATGTAAACGAAATAAAAAATGGAAATATCTCAGCAGAAGATTTTGTCGCAAAGACCATTGAGAGAATTAAATCTGTTGATGAACAACTTCATGCTTTCTTGCAAGTAAATTCAAAAGCTGTTGACCAGGCAAGAGAGGTTGATAAGAAAATAAAATCTGGTAAAAAAATTGGTGCATGTTATGGAATGCCAATCTCAGTCAAAGACAATATCTGTATAAAACACTCAAAGAATACGTGTGCCTCAAAAATGCTTGAAAATTTTGTTGCCCCATATGATGCTACGGTAATTTCCAAACTCAAAGAACAAGACGCAGTTTTTGTAGGAAAAACAAATCTTGACGAATTTGCAATGGGATTGACTACTGAATTTAGTGCATATGGTCCTAGCAGAAATCCATGGAATACAGAATGTGTTCCAGGTGGTTCGTCTGGTGGCAGTGCAGTATCTGTTAGTGCTTTTGAATGTGTAGC
>JARRMG010000308.1:0-1075 GCA_037386265.1 Nitrosopumilaceae archaeon | reverse complement strand
CTTTGGGTTTGAGTATGCCTGGAAAATTTTCTTCAATCTCATTTTTTTGCTCATCAAATGATAATTGATTTACAGATGAACCTATGTGTGAAATATCTCCTATGATCTCTTTTACTTTACTACGAAATTCAGGCTTAGTGCCCAAAATTTTTGATAAGACAATTTTATCCTGGGTTTTGCCTTCATGCTCATATGCATTTTGTAAGGCAACTTTTCTGATTTCATTTTTTATATCGTCATCCAAATTAAAAACTCCTGTGTAGTTGTTGAAAAGAACGGCTTTTTTATACTAATTGACAATTTTGTGCCTAAAATATGCCCAAAATAAGGCAATTCTGTTAAATTCCAAAACTCCTCATAAAATTTTTTGTTGATTGTTAATTCAAAATTTTACAGAAAGTTTTACTCTGCTTTAATTTTACATCTACATTCAAATTAAATTATTTTTTCTTTGCAAGCTGTTTTTCTAAAAGGGAGTTAATCATATATGAAAAACTCACAGATTTGTTTTCGGCAAGTATTTTCTTTGATTGGACCAATCTGATTTTCTTTTCCAAATCATCATCTAGCATTATTGTAATTCTTTTTGCCATTAGTTATTACCATCTATTTTGGTTATTTGAGCCTTTTTTGGTTCTTGACTTTGTTCTTAAAATTGCCCCGCAACAAGGACATCGTAGGCTCTCAATAGCTAAAAACATGCTGCACATTGAACATCTTTTTTGTCCAATTTCATATCTTGAACCGTTTGGAACTTTTTTACCTTTAAAGTCTTCACAAATTCCCTTACAACAATACCCCATTAGAGATCACCGTTTCCAAAACTATCGTGGCAACATGGACATCTAGAATACTTTGAGACTAAATTTAGATTACATGTTGGACAATATTTTCTAAATATCTCCACTTGAGAATTTCTAAATGAAGAATTTACATCATAGTACCTACAAACACTTCGACAGGAATTCTCACTCAATTTTTACCCTCCTTCATGTTGAAAAAAATTCCACAGTCTTTACAAAAAATACCATAGTTTTCAATTTGAACCGAATTGTTTCCGCAGTTAACACATATC
>JARRMG010000307.1:0-1075 GCA_037386265.1 Nitrosopumilaceae archaeon | reverse complement strand
AAAATGATAAGAATTGACTGCAAAAATGCACTGGCATTAAAGGATAAACTCTTGGAGTATGTTGCAGACAAGCTAGAGGTGATTCCTATACTAAAATCAGAAAAGTTTTTCCTCACAACAATTGATGACTCACAAATAGACAAACCAAAGGTTCTATCTGCAATCAAGGACTTTTTAAAATCAGTTGAGCTTGACGAGTTTTTCCAGGTGATTCCAAAGGGCGATGAGATCAAAATAGAGCCACTAGAAGGCAAAGACATGAAAGAAAAACTGGCAAAGCTTGGCCAAAAGAGAAAGGATCTCTTCTTTGAGTGCACCCATTGCGGTTTCATGACGTTGTACGAGGTAGAGTGGAGAAACCACAAGCTAATTCATTACATCTAAGGATAAAATGAACCGTGAACCATTTGGAGAAAAATGTACCTGTGGTCATCTTGAAAGCCAGCATAACTCTTCCAAACCCACATTCAAGATACCAAGTAACCCTGTAGAGATTGGATTTTATTTCCCACACCCCAACATCTCCAATGTGAAAAGAACCTCCTGCAAGTTGTGTGATTGCAAAGAGTTTGACACATACAAAACAGATAGAAGTTTTTGGCGAGGGTTATCAGGCTGAGCAACATTATTGGAGGAATTAAAAATTGAAGTTATCAAAATTCTTGTGCGAAATTGGGTTCTTTCACACATTTGACACAATCAATGGTTGAGGTACGATGCATATACTGCAACAAAACCCCAAGTGTGTGGGACTTTTTTTGGGGAGCCTAAATGAAGACAAAAAAGCTTCCAGGACAAGAGGCAGAAGTAATTTTTTATTTTGAAAATCCCACACCTTAGACAATTAGGGATAATGTCTGTACACTCCACTCTTAAAATCAGGATAAACCGGAAAACGCTTTCTGAAACTTTAGATGCTTCCACCTTGTTTCTTGTTTTCCTCTCCTATCTGCCCACCTCTTAGAAGTTTACCCCTCTAGTATCAGCAGGTCTGATAGTTTCCTCGTCATAACAATATAGTGAAAATGGAATTTAACCTACATGGTATTTTTTCTTAAAAAATATTCAAAATTTA
>JARRMG010000306.1:0-1078 GCA_037386265.1 Nitrosopumilaceae archaeon | reverse complement strand
TCCAATAAGATAGACACGCCTTCCATTTTTCAGCACACATTCATCAAGATTTGGTCGAACTTCTTTTACGGATTTTGATTTTTTCAGCAAAAACTCTGCATCAATTTCAACATCAAAATGCCCAACATTGCCCATGATTGCACCTTCTTTCATCTGCAAGATGTGCTCTTTTCTAATCACGCTAGTCATGCCAGTACACGTGATGAAAATATCGCCAATTTTGCACGCTTGGGCCATTGGCATTACTTCAAATCCATCCATGTGAGCTTCAAGTGCCTTTACTGGATCAACTTCTGTAACTATAACTTTTGAGCCCATCCCATGACATCTGGATGCAACACCTCTGCCAACCCAACCATAGCCAACAACAACAACTCTTTTTGAGGCCAAAAGTAAATTCATTGCTCTGAGGTATCCATCGATAGTGCTTTGACCTGTACCGTATCTGTTATCAAACATGTGTTTAGTGTAAGCCTCATTTACCAAAATTACAGGATAGCGTAATTTTCCTTGATTTTCAACTGCCCTGATTCTTGTAACCCCAGCTGTTGTCTCTTCTGTTGCTCCAAGTATTGGGAGGTCTTTGTATTTTTTATCAAAATGTGCTTTAACATTCATGTCTGCACCATCATCAGTCAAGATAGTTGGTTTGTGATTCAAGACTTGTTGAATGCACCAATCATATTCTTTTACCGATTGGCCATGCCATGCATAAACGTTAATGCCTTGAGATGCTAAAAATGCCGCGATATTGTCCTGTGTTGTTAGTGGGTTTCCACCGCAGCATGCAACTGTGGCACCTAATTCTTTTGCGCCCATCAATAAAACCGAGGTTTCTTTGGTAATATGCAAACAAAACCCAAGAGTCAGCCCTTTGAGAGGTTTTGATTTTTTTAATCTACTAATAGTATTGTTGAGAATTGCCATATGTGATTTTGCCCATTCATATGATAGTTTTCCTTCTTTGACTAGTTTTGCAGAAGTTTTTACTTTACTCAATGCAAACCAGCCCTAATTTGAGTATAAAATCCTATCATGCGAATCTAAATAAATGACAAAAAAAGATAACGTAAATGAT
>JARRMG010000305.1:0-1547 GCA_037386265.1 Nitrosopumilaceae archaeon | reverse complement strand
ATTTCTTTGAAAATTTCTTTTTGATGGATACTGATAATTTTGAATTAAATTTTAGTCATTATTCAAATTTGTCTCTAAACCCTCAATTATTTTACATAGATAATCAAAATATGAACAAACATCTTCTAGACAAGATCACTCTAACAAAAGGTGTTTTCACAAACCACAAATGGGAAAAATATGATAAGGCAAACCTTAAAGATCTAATAAGATTAGAGTGGTAAAAATCTACGAACAGTACTTTTTATTTTAAATTAATTTCTAGTTTTCGTTGTTTGTTTTATGTTTTATTTTTGGTTAGTTCTAAAGACTTTTCCAAACAAGAAGTCCCTTCGTCAATTTTCCCTAATTTGAGTAATGTTTTCCCTTTGTGGTGCCAATAATCTGCATCAAGTTGTTTTGTTTGAAAAACTACATCTGAATACTTTACTGCGTCTTCAAATTTTCTAACATTTTTCATATCTCTCAAAAGTTTTATTTCCAGTTTCTAAATCCTTGTTAATTGCATCTCTTGCTTGTTCGTACTCTTTAATTTCAAAATAATGCTTGGCTTTATTGTACCAAAACTCTTCTGTGTTTTCATCTTTTTCGATTTCTGAAATTTTATCTAGTATTTTTACGGCTTCTTCAAATTCTCTTGATTTCTTTAGATCTTGTGCTTTTTCTCTCCAATATTCTTTAGGTTCTACCATTTGATTGCATCTCCATATTATAATATGATAACAACATAAAAAATCCTTATAATCCTATAATCTTTTTGAGTTGATTTGATAAATTCGGATGAATTCATGATGCAATAATGAATCAGTTGTAAATTAAGGATTTTGATAATATTCAGGGAAAAAAGGGATGAACAACTTATCCACAAGGTTTATAGATCTCAAAATGATGATAAAATCAGAGATAACAAGAAAAATAAAAAATTATGATAAAATTTGTTATCTACTACAGGTTTTAGATGCTATTTGACATTCAAATTACTCTAAATCAGCAAATAATCAGACATTTTTTGGGATTTAGATTGTTTTTTTGTGTTTGTACAAACCATAAGTTACTGCAGAGAGTCCCAATACCCATAATGTGTTTACTAAATGCTCGCCAGAATAGCTGTCAATCATTTCAAGATAATAATACCACACATCTGAAACAGTGTAAATAAAAATTCCTGCAGCAAGTGCAAGCCACGCTGCTCCTAAAACACTTTGTCTAAAAATTATTGCCCCAAGTAAGGCTAAAGCGAGAATTCCTGAAGAAGCCAATACAAAAGTCAATCCCAAATAGAAATCAAGTGGTTCTTCCTCAATTAGGTCAATAGATAAGAAAGCAAATGAAGCTACTAGTACTCCAGTTAAAACAATGACACCAATTTTTGGAGCTGCCCCCAAATCTTTTTTAAAATAATTAATATTTTTAACAAGATGGTAAGCAGCAAATGGATAAAACAACAAGAAGAAAACATCTGCAATAGAAGGATAAGGTGCCTCTTCAGTATACCAGTCATAGTAAATGTATGTCAAATCTCCTGCAATAACAAAACAGAAAGAAAT
>JARRMG010000304.1:0-1101 GCA_037386265.1 Nitrosopumilaceae archaeon | reverse complement strand
TGTTCCAGCAATAGTTTCAACCTTATTAGCTGAAACAGAAATTGCCACGGGAATTTATCTAAATACAGTTTTGTTGCTTGCCACAGGGTTTTTCCTGAATTCTTATGGAGAAAAGGCAAGCCTAAATCTTCAACAAGCATCCATTTTGGTATTTGCAAGTTTATTTTTGCTAACTCTTTTTGGTACTACACCATATCTATACGTGGCACCTCCAGAGGCATCACCTATAGGAGCTTTTTCAAATGCGTTTTTTTCAAGTGCAGCTGGTTTTACAACAGGAGGTATTTCATTATTTGATGAACCTGAAAATCTTCCTCAAAGTTTTACCTTCTACCGTAGTTTTACTCAACTTGTTGGAGGAATGAGTTTCATTTATCTTGTGATTACTGCTTTTTATCCAGAATCCAAACTTCAGTCAATGAGAGGTTTCATTTCTGGAAGAACATTGCATATGAGAGAATTGTTTGGAACCATTACAATCATTTTTGCATTATACATTGTCATTGTTGCTTTGCTTCTTTGGGTTTTTGGTGAGAGGAATTTGATGGATAACTTCTCTTTAGCTATGAGCACATTGGCGACTGGCGGATTTATACCAAATTCAACGATTTTAGATGATCTTTTGTGGCAAGAAGAATTTGTTCTGATGGGAGCAATGATACTTGGAGCATTACCCTTTACATTCCATTATGGATTTGTAAGGAAAAAATTTCTCTCACCAAAATTAGGAAAAGAAGTTTTGGTTTATTTTGAAATTTTAATTAGTGCCACCTTGCTGTTTATGGCAATAAGCGGTTTTGATTATTTACAAAGTGCTTTTTACTCCATCTCTGCAAGTACCACTGCTGGACTTCAACAAGAGGATTTGTCAGAATTGAACGGGTGGGGCCATGGAATATTAATTCTCTTAATGTTCATAGGAGGTTGTGGATTTTCTACAGCAGGAGGTTTGAAAATTTTTAGATTATTACATCTTAAAAATTTTAGAAAATTACTTCGCAAAGATTTACGAGAAAATCTTCCTAATGACATTAAGAAAGAATTTTATTCAACATTGATCATAATTACTTTGTTTCCTACAATTGCTCTAATAACGGCAGG
>JARRMG010000303.1:0-1847 GCA_037386265.1 Nitrosopumilaceae archaeon | reverse complement strand
CAACAAATTGATCCCTTCTTTGTAATCGATTTATCAACGGACACTCCTAAGATCTTAGGAGAACTAAAAATTCCAGGGTTCTCAAACTACTTGCACCCATATGATGATGATCATGTGATAGGTGTTGGGAGAGACACAAAAGAAATAGGAAATGGTAGAGTGCAACAACTTGGTGTCAAAGTTGCGCTTTTTGATGTATCTAATGTAAGCGATCCAAAAGTAATTGATGAATATATAATTGGAGATTCCTCTACACACTCTGAGGCCCTAAATGACCACAAGGCATTTTTCTTTGATAAGAGAAAAAGCCTCCTCTCAATTCCAATAAGTAGTGACACAAAATCACTAGAAGGAATCCAAGTTGGAAAGATTGCACCTGATTGGAATCGTTGGAATGGATTTTACGTATTTGATTTAGATACACAAGATGGAATCAATCTCAAAGGAACCGTAACCCACACTGAAAATGACACAAGATACTATGGTATGGGAAATTCAAGAACATTTTACATTGAAGAGGTCTTGTATACTGCATCTGATTCCATGTTGAAAATGAACTCTATGAACAATCTTGATGAGATCAATTCAATAAAACTTGAAAACACTGGAAAATTCATTGAATATCTAGAAGACTAATCATCTTAATGATTTTGAATCAGATTTGCAAAATGGGCAAATTCCAGTATCTCCCCGTCGCCCACAAACTTGACATCGGTTAGGCTCTCCAAAATAACTTGTCTTACTTAACGTTGTCTCTACTATTGAAGCATTCGTTTAGTTTAAAATTAAGAAATGACCCAAGTCAAAACTTGACTATCGGGCGATAGCAGGCAGACTTGAATCAGTAATTACTACATGAATAATTTATTTAAATGATCTGAAGTGTTCCAAAATCCCTTTACACTGTCATAACAAAGCTGAACTGTTTGTTTTTTTAAAAGTCATACCTGACATTAAATCAAAATAGAATTATTCATAATCATGTCAAAATGCAAGTGCAAATTTTGTAGTTATGTAAATGAACTAATTTTGGAGAGAAATACAATGGAAGATGAATACTAGTTTATGAAACATTAGAAAAACCTGATTATGAGGGGATAAAATAGATCAAAATGTTACATAAAAGAACTATCTATTTTTGCCAAAAGCTCCCTGATGATCAGTCAAACAACATGAACATTGTTTTGCATAACATTCATCTACTTTCTCATGTCCACAGGACCCGCAGTGACAAAAAGGATCATCAGTCATACAAAATAAAACCTTGTAACAATACTTAATCTGTTCGCTTAATTTTCTTTTTTGATAATATCATAATTACTTTAAGGGGGGGACCAAGATTAGTATTCTCATGACATCCATGGACAAAGCAGGAATTGGTATTGCGATTGCAGTAGTGGCAATTGCGTTAGGATTTACCACCTTTTCAGGTCCTTCTTCGTCCGAAATTACTCCAATCATTGAAAAAACTACTACTACAATCAAAGAGACAGGACAGGACATAAAAAAATCCAGCAGTGATGTACTTGAAAAAGTCAAAGAAACAACAAAACAAGTAGCAGAAGAAACCCAACAGCTGGGTGAAACTACAAAGGAAGTTACCACATCAAAATTACCTGCAAGGCTTGTTTCTATTCCAAAAGGAACTAACATTCCTGGGTGCGAAGAAGCAAATCTTTGCTATGATCCACAATCCTTGATAATCTTTGCAGGAGGAGAAGTGATCTGGCGAAATGATGACTCTACATCTCATACTGTTACCAGTGGAAACATCATTGAAGGACCAAATGGATTATTTGACAGTGGATTGATAAAGGCAGGGGAAACTTTTTCATTCAAATTTGAAA
>JARRMG010000302.1:0-1448 GCA_037386265.1 Nitrosopumilaceae archaeon | reverse complement strand
ATTCAAACTGCACCAGGACAGGCATTTTTTGCTCAAGTGTATATTTCGGCTTTGGTCGGAATGGTTGTAGGTATGCCAGTAGTCATCAAAGAATTAGTGGGTTTTATCAAACCTGCACTAAAAGAAAATGAAATCAATGTTAGTAGAAGCATATCAATACCTGCACTAGGGTTGTTTGTTGCAGGTTGTGTGTTTTCATATAATTTTGTAATCCCATACATTTTAGATTTCTTGTACAGATATGGAGAATCAGCAGGGTTAGTTACTTTTCTAAATGTAATTGACTTTGTTACATTTGTTTTACAATTTTTGTTGGCATTTGGATTGTCATTTCAGCTTCCCCTTGTAATGTATGCTATTACAGCATCAGGCATGATCGATTCAAGTTTTTGGCGAAAAAACATTCGATATGCAATTGTAGTTATCGTAATTTTTGGGGCAGCCATCACACCTGACGGTAGTGGAGTTACAATGTGGTTTATTGCAGGTCCAATGATAGGCTTGTACTTTGCCGGAATGGCCATGATTGAGCGTAAGGAACGAAAAAAGTTGAACACTTAAATCTAAAATCGGAGAACTGATATCTAGAATGTTTCTTGCAAATATTGCAAATTTCATAGCAGGTCAAGAATGGATATTCATAATCATTATTGCAGTTGTATTGATTTTCGGCGCCAAAAAAATACCAGAATTGGCAAAGACCTTTGGCAAGGCAAAAGGAGAATTTGAAAAAGGCAAAATCGAAGGTGAAAAGGAACTCAAGGATTTCAAAGAGAAGAGTTCTGATGTAAATAGCAAAGAAACAAAATCAGACTAACTCTCAGCAATAAGAATGAGCTGATCATATATTTTTGAAAATTCATTCTCAAATCTGTTTTTATTAAAAATACCCGATAATCTCATAGACCCTTTTGTTTTGATGTTTATTGTAACGGTGATTTTTGTCGTTTTTCTATGGATACTGTTGTGATTTTTTCAAATGTTACTGTCACTATAATTCAAAAAGTACCCCATCGAGGGTATAAATCGTGCTCTAAATCAAATTGGTCTAAGCACTTTCCAACGCCATGATTTACAATGTCATTGATGGTTTTGGGTTTAGTGTAAAATTCTGTAACAGGAGGTAAAATTACAACACCCAATCTAGATAGTTTTAACATATTTTCTATATGTATTGCAGAAAGAGGAGTCTCTCTTACCATTAGGATTAGCTTCCGGGATTCTTTTATTGTTACACTTGCTGCCCTTGCAACCAAAGTGTCATCATACCCGTTTGCAATTGCAGACAGAGTCTTCATACTACAAGGTGCAACAATCATCCCATCAATTTTATGAGTTCCACTTGAAACACTTGATGCCATGTTTTTTTCATCAGAAACATTCGTAGCTAAAGATTTTACATAATCAGAATTATATTCAGTCTCCATGGAAATACATTTTTCAGCCCA
>JARRMG010000301.1:0-1113 GCA_037386265.1 Nitrosopumilaceae archaeon | reverse complement strand
GGAAGCACATCTAATTATGTAATGCATAAAACAAAAATTCCCGTTCTAGTGGTAAAATAAAATCATGTGGGATACCCCACCATTTTTCAAAAATTCTATTGTTTATCACTATTTTTAAAATAAAAATTCTTTTTATTAGATATACTTCATATTTTGTTAGCAACAAGATACAAGTATAGATTATGATTAATTCAAATAAAAATCTGTGATGTACATGGTAGAAAGTAATTATGACATTCTTGGAATTGCAGAAGGATCTACAGAAAAAGAAATCCGTGATGGCTTCAGGAGATTAGCTCTTCAATTTCATTCCGACAAAGGCGGAGACAATGAGCAATTTATTAAAATTAAACAAGCTTACGAGGATTTGAAAATTGGAAAAAAATATCCTGATACTGATATTGAAAAATTACGAAAGTCAAGAGTTTTTTCAGGTGATTCTGAAGAAGACATACGAAGAAAAAATCGCATTTTAGGTCAAGAATTATCCAAAGAAATGAAAATAGCTCAAGAGTGGGCTGCAGCATTAAACAGATCTAATTCTACAGCGTCAAGGTTATTCGGATCCAAAACTCTTGGAGAAATAGAACTGGAAAGAAAAGCCAACGGAGTACTTTCCATTAAGGGAAATTTTATGGCCGGAGACTTGACTTATGATGGGCCAATAATTATGCAGGGAAATATTACAAGCCCTTCCTGGACAGAAGAATTTAGAACAAATATTCATCTGACCAAAGGGGATTTTAAATTTGTAGATCCCATTGAAAATAAATATAGAATTGAAAATGGAGCCAGAATACAAATTGATAATGGAAATGCAGTTGTAGGAAATATTTTTGGCAGGAAGTACAAAGTTCAAGATCCTGATGGCAGAGTTGGAATATATCAAACACAAGAGCACAGAACACAAATTTCAGCTCCTAGAGGAAAAATCATTGCAGAAAATGTAGTAAACACTGTATTGCTTGAAGCAGATACAATTATTGCGTTAAACCTTGAAGATGATGTTCATCTAAAAGGAAGAGAAATTCTGCTATATGGTAGTAAAGTAACATATGATGTTCTAATTGAATTAAAAAGAAATGGGATAATTAGATTCTTTGAAAATTTTTC
>JARRMG010000300.1:0-1149 GCA_037386265.1 Nitrosopumilaceae archaeon | reverse complement strand
TTCCATTTGCAGTAACTACTGTGTCAATCTCCAAACTTTTAGCGAGTTTTGATACATAATAAAATGCAATACAATTTTCATTCCAAGATAAATTCTCTGTTTTTATTTTTCTATTAATGTCTAGGGATATTTTTTCAAATGTATCTTCTTTAATTTCTAAGATACGGTGAGGAAAATTCAACAACTCATTTACCTCTGTGGCAAACAAAATATCATGTGAACCAGAAAATCCAATTGTAAGCAGAGTAACCTCATAATCCATGTCAACAAGAAGTTTTGAAATGAATGTGCTATCAACACCTCCAGAAAAAGCTACTCCGATTCGATTTTTGGGTACATTATTTTTTATTGCATTTTGGATATTTGTTAAAAGTTCATTGTTCATATTATTCACAAGATTTCAGACTACTAATCCTAGAAAGATATTGGATATTATTCTTTAACTTTTAAAGAAGTTATTCACTAGAGAATCATGATGAAATTATCATCTGAAGAAATTGAAAAAGAACTCCAAAATTTGCCTGGATGGTCAATAAAGGATGAAAAATTGCACAAAGATTTTGAATTCAAAGACTTTAACGAGGCCTTTGGATTTATGACTAGAGCTGCAATGGAGATTGAAAAAATGAATCACCATCCAGAATGGTTCAATGTTTACAATAGACTTTCAGTAGAATTAACAACTCATGATGCTGGAGGGATTACACAAAATGATATCAAGCTAGCTCGAATTTTGAATTCACTTAAATGAATTTTAAGACTAAATGTATTGAAAGTTAATGACAATTTTAGGATTTATGAAAATATGTAGTACAAAAAGTGAACAAACAATTTGTCAAATAGCGGTATGTATTATTTGATTTCATGAAGGTACTCGTTGTAGATGACAATCAGGATATTACGGATCTTCTATCAAAATTTCTTCAATCGAAAGGATTTGAAATTACGGTAGAAAATGACCCACTTGAGGCTTTGGATTTGATTAAAAATCAAAAATATGATGCTGTCCTTTTGGATATGTCTATGCCAGAGTTTAGCGGTATTGACATTATTGATACATTAGATAGAGAAAAAATCCTTAAAGATCAAAAAATCATAATATTTTCTGCAATTACTTTCACTTCTAGTCAAATTACAGGTTTGTTAAAA
>JARRMG010000299.1:0-1150 GCA_037386265.1 Nitrosopumilaceae archaeon | reverse complement strand
TTTTTCTGCGCGTTCTTCAATTTCTGATTTTTCTTGATATTTGTCCATCTCTGGATGGCGGAAGTTGCTGTTATCGTCTGTTACAAATTTGCCATCAAGTGCCATCAAAGAGTTGTCTTGCATTATTGCAAGCGGATTTATCTCTACTAACTCAGCTTCTTTTTCAATTGTTAGTTTTGAAAGTTTCTTTAAGACATCAACTAAATCATCTGCAGTTCTTCCTTCAAGCCCCATTTCTTTTGCAACCTGTTGGGCTATCTCGTCTGTTACATCTCCCATTCCTATTTCCCTGATAATTTGATTTTTCACTGATTCAATTTCAACTCCTCCCTCTGCAGAGGCAATAATCGTGTAACATCTCTTTGATCTATTAAGAAATATTGAAAGATACAATTCTTTTTTGATATCTGCCATCTTCTCAAGTAAAATGGCTCGTGCCTTCTCACCCTTGATGGTTAAATCCATAACTTGTGGGTATTTTATCTCAAATTCATCATCATTTTGGCATTTTTGAATGCCTCCTGCCTTTCCACGGCCCCCTACTGGGACTTGAATTTTAATTACAAATGGATAGCCAAGCTCTTTAGCATTAATTCTTCCTTCCTCTATTGTGGTTGAGGATTTTGATGGAAGTAGCGGAATTCCATATTCCCGGAATAATTCTTTAGCTTGAAATTCTAATAATCGCATGCAAATTCCTGAAAATTACGGTCTTTATTAATTATGAGTTAGACTGTTTGCTCTTCTAGCAATTCAATTATTTTCATAAAGCGATCTCGAGTTTTTCTAATTAATTCTTGAGGAAATTCCTCAATAGTGAAAACAAACTGTTGGTGAAAACTAGGAACTAGAACTCCTCCTGATGTGACTAATTGCTCTATTACATAGTCTTTAGTCAAGGTACATACTATTTCCTCATATGCATCATCTTCCTCCTCTAGCGTCTGTCTGTACAAAACAATTGGCCTGTTAGTTCGGGCAACAATATCTGAGCCTTTTTTTAGCAAATCAGTTAACTGCAGAATCTGCCATCCATCAAGACTAATCTGTTTTACCATGCATATGTATTGCATTTTTTCTATTTATTATGGTCCTTTAGCTAAAAGCTAGCTAGTTTGTTGATTTTTGGTTAAAAAATATTGTCAGCGAT
>JARRMG010000298.1:0-1155 GCA_037386265.1 Nitrosopumilaceae archaeon | reverse complement strand
CTAGGAAAAGGAATACTCTTCATGATGGCTGGAGTTATTATTGTGAAGGTAGGAACGCGTAGCATATCAAAACTTGGAGGGCTTGCAGGTAAGATGCCAATTACTGCAGTTTGTGCAGTAATCGGTGCTTTGACAATTATGGGTGTACCTCCAACTAGCGGATTTATGGGAGAATGGATTCTATTTTACGGTGCTCTAGAAACTGCTATTGAAGACGGATCCACAGTAAGAGCTGTTACCTTTGGATTAGGACTTGTTGCAACTGCTTTGACAATGTCGTATATCTTATGGATGCTAAAACGAGTTTTCTTTGGCAAAACTCCAAACCATCTTGAAAACGTCAAGGAAGGAAGCTGGTACATGACAGCTCCTATGATGGTCCTAGCTGGATTTACAGTCGTTGTAGGAATTTATCCGGACATCTTCTTGAAAACAATAATTCCATACATGCAGGGAGTATTGGGGGTTTAGAAAATGGCAACAGAAGCTATGGGGTTACCATTTGAAGCAACTTCTGCTGCTGCATGGTTAGTTTGGATTTTACCCTTTGTAGCTGCACTTATCATGCCAGCGGTTGGAAAGGCTTCTAAAAACCTTACAGGATATGTTGCAGTTGGTTTTGCGTTAATGAGTGCACTTTCAGCAGCATCACTCTTTCCAGTTGCATTAGAGGCTACCGAAATACATCATCAAATTAACTGGATTGAATCAATTGGATTGAAAGGTGGAGTTCTTGCAGACCCACTATCTGTGATCATGGCCAATGTTGTAGGTTGGATTTCCTTCCTGATTATGATTTACAGTACAGGATACATGAAAGGCGATAAAGACATTACCAGATTCTGGTTCTGGATGATGTTCTTTATTGGTTCAATGCAAATTATTGTTTTATCTGATAACTTACTCCAAGTCTTCTTTGGATGGGAAGGTGTGGGATTGGCATCATATGCTTTGATTAGTTTCTGGTATCGGGACAAGAAAAAAGATCATGTGGGAACAGAAGGAAGAACTGTTTTGGGTCTTTTAGATTACTATTCTCCAACACATGCAGGAATGAAAGCTTTCATCATGACCAAGGTAGGTGATGTGATGATGATTGCAGGAATGCTTTTGATATTTTTATTTGCAGGAACTTTTGGATTTAGGGAATTAATG
>JARRMG010000297.1:0-1159 GCA_037386265.1 Nitrosopumilaceae archaeon | reverse complement strand
GTACTGAGCACCACCAATTATCACATCTCTTTTATCATCACCCAAATCAATTGTTCCTTTGATTATTCTAGACTTTCCAGGAATTGGTTCAGTTTCAATTATCTTTGCAACACGTAAATCTAATTTTGCAAAATCGTCGTAAGTAATGTTTGGCACAAAAACCCCTTAATTCTCTTCTTAAAATTAATTTCGTCTCACATTAGATCTTTTTTCTGAATTCCACTAGTCTCGATTTCATATCTAAGCGGAGCAGGTAAATCCAAATATTTTTTGTTTGCAAGAACTAGAATTTGGTCTTCAGGAACATTTACTTTTTTTAGAAGTTTTCCTCGTTGGTGGGCAAAGGCATTTTTCCAAAACCCCGCTGCATCAAAAGTTCCAATCTTTGTCATTTGTTCTCATTATCCAATTTATTGAAATGACTGTGACGGAAGAATGGCATATGCCGTTAGAACTGGAGTTACTGTTCTGGATTTTAGGCATGATGCCCATCACAGTCTATTAATGACTCAAAGTAATCCAATATATTTACTGCGAAACTAACTACGTCATGGCAGAAATTGAGACGTCGATTGAGATCAATGCATCAATTGAGAAGGTATGGGATTTAGTTTCAGATATTGATAATGAGCCTAAATATTGGAAAGGGACAAAAGAAGTTCACAACATATCAAAAGACGGAAATTCCGTGCAAAGAGAAGTAATCATTGCATTCAGAGACCAAAAATGCCAGCAAAAGGTCACTCTTTATCCCAAAGAAAGGATAGTGGTAGAATTTACAAAGGGAATAATCGATGGAAGGAAAACTATCTTTTTAAAGAGTCTGGACAATCATACAAGGCTTGAAACCAAATGGGACATAAGACTAACAGGGATAATGGGGATGTTTACTGGAATGGTAAAAAAGCACATCAAGGATGGAACAAATTTGGCTTTGCAGAACATCAAAAATGAACTTGAAGGATAAGTTCAAAAATGATTATTGATATTTTTAATTATTCACTTACCGCAATTTTAATTGGAATTTCTGCAGCATGGATTTTTTTAATCAGATCAATGTTGATATCTTTTAAAATGACTCCATACTTGGATGATTTTAAAAAATTAAAACACGACACCCCAAAGGTATCAATCATTCTTCCAGCAAGAAATGAAGAAG
>JARRMG010000296.1:0-1887 GCA_037386265.1 Nitrosopumilaceae archaeon | reverse complement strand
TCCAAATTGTTTTGAAAAATCCATCATTCTTGCACTAGTTTTATCAAAAGCCAATCTTTTATTGGTAAGTGTAAGTATTCCTGAGCCCAAACTATCTTCCTCTACTTTCAATTTCTGAGACTAATCTTATGATTTTTGCGTATTTTGTAGAGCCTACAACATTTCGGTAGCCTGAACAAAAATTTTTCCAGGATTCCTCCATTATACTAGCATGAGCACTGTTAAGAATTTCTTTTATTAACCTCAAATCTACGGCATGGTCTTCAGGTTTGATTGTTTTTTGAGATAAACCAAAATCAATAACATAGACTTTATCTTGAAATAAAATAAAATTTGATGTAGTCAAGTCTCCATGCATTATTCCATTTTTATGTAGCAATCCAACATAATTACCAATTTGTTCAGACAGAAAAATTATTTTGGAATTTGGTAAATCATGAAGAGGTTTTCCGGGAATTCTTTGCATTATTATTGATGAGTCCTTTAAATTTACAAAGTAGACTAGCGGTGTTGGAATTCCAAATGATTTTACTTCCATCAAAGTTTGGGATTCTCTTATTGTTCTTTGTTTTCGTAAATTTCTATCAAGTATAGGATTACGATAATTTTTTGGCTTTCTAATTTTCATAATTGTCTTGGAATTATTCCATACAGAGGTGTAAATGTCAGCTTCTGCCCCTTTTTTTACTAATTCCATTAGATTTTGTGAATTGTTTTCATAATTTAGAGAAGATAGTTTGGGCTCAGGAATACTTACACTTACCAATAAAAGATTGGCTTTTGATAAAACTAGTGCAAGAATGATGGATTTTTCAAAACAATTTGGAGATACCATTGCCGAAGTAAAATTAAATGATATCAATAAAACCTGGAAAGAAGGTAGACTAATGAAAAAAGTTTGCATTACTGCAGAAACCAAAGATGGAGAGAAGACATTCAAGTTTGGAGTATTCAACACTAAAGATTGGTTAAAAAATATAGAAACTGCAATAAAAGACTTCAAAAATCAATAAAGAACTTTAACTGAATCTAATCTCCAAGATTGAGTAACAAATGTTTCCTCAAGAGAAACTCCACCTTTAACCTGGCTTTCTAACAATCCGGTCCAACAAATTTGGCTGCCGCAATCTCCGGCAAATTTTTGGGGAGCAACAAAAAATTTACTGTTGTGGCGTTTACATACGTCCTTTAACATTTCTGATAATCTTTGGTTTGCTGCCACCCCACCTACAATTAACAATTCTTTTTTTCTGGTAAATGATAAAGCTCTTTCAACTGCCTCACTAATCATTGCAAAAGCAGTTTCTTGTAGAGAAAAACATGCATCTGCCTTATTTTTCTTAATAATGGATTTGGTAGATGACAACAATCCAGAAAAAGAAACATCATTTCCTTTGACTGAATAAGGTAAGATAGAATATTTGGATGATTTTTGAGCAAGCTCTTCAATGTTTTTTCCACAGGGAGATGCCAATCCCATAGATCTTCCAAATTGATCAAGAAGTTGCCCTAGAGTAATATCTAGGGTTTCCCCAAAAACTCTCCATTGTTTGTTAAGAAAAGCAAGTAGCATAGTATGGCCTCCTGAAACCAATAAGACCAAAGGGTTTTTGGCTCCAGTCAAAAGTTTTCCAAGCTCGATGTGACCTATTGCATGATTTACAGGATAAATTGGAATATTGTAATAGGATGCCAGTGAGCGCGCTACGACTGCTCCTACCCTCAAGCAAGGTCCAAGTCCAGGTCCTGCTGCATATGAGACAAGGTCCAAGTCTTTTATTGTAATTTTTGCATCTCTAAGACAATCAGATAAAACAATTGAACTGTTTTCAATGTGATGTCTTGAAGCCTCCCGAGGGTGAATTCCTTGCCCTGCAGGGGGCTGAG
>JARRMG010000295.1:0-1170 GCA_037386265.1 Nitrosopumilaceae archaeon | reverse complement strand
TCAAACAAACAATACAAAGTAGAATCAATTTCTTCATAAGAGACACCGATCTCTTTTTCTGCTTCATGTTCTTTCCACAAGTGAGCACTACTTTTCTTTTCAATTACGTTTTTTGGAACTTTCAGATACTCTGCAATCTTTCGCACTTGCAGTTTGTAAAGAGAAATTATTGGAACTAAATCTGCAGCTCCATCACCAAATTTTGTAAAGTAACCAATTAGGTATTCACTTTTGTCACTTGATCCTAAAACAAGATAGTTTTTTGCATTCGCATAATAGTATAATATGTTGGTTCTAATCCTTGCTCTGAGGTTTCCCTTTGCCCAATCATTTGGTTCCAAATACATAGAGTATTCTTTGACTATTGGTTTGATGTCAATTAACTTGTATTGTATCCCTGTAAGTGAAATCATTTTCAAGGCATCTTCTGTTTCATAATTTGGTGTAATCTCAGTATCTGGCATAATGATTGCTAGTGTCTTGTCTTTAAGACTTCTTTTGCAAAGATAAGCCAATACTGCAGAGTCAATTCCTCCACTAAGTCCAAGAATCAATCCTTCTGCATCATTTTTTTCCATTTGCTCTTTTAGAAAATTCTCAAAAAGATTCGTAATTTTCTCATAATCCTGATTTTCAATTTCATCAATAATCTCTTGATTCATTTGATATCTTCGATAAATTATATGAATAAAAGTTGTACAGCTAATTACTGCTTTTCATTTTGTTGTGCCATAAATCCAATGAAAATTACTTACATGCCTTCTTAAAATCTAAATATCTACGTAAATTCCGTCGTCTTTAACCTCTACTGCATATGTCTGAAGTTTGACATCCTTGATGTAGTCTTTTAATTCTCCTGTCTTGATGTTGTAATGCCAAAAATGCAATGGACACTCTACAATATCTCCATCCAGTTTTCCAGGTGCCAGTGATCCATCCTGATGCACGCAAAGATCATCTAGTGCATGATATCCATCTTGATTAAAAACTGCTATCTGTTTTCCTTCGATCTTAAAGGCTTTGCCCTTACCTGCAGAAATTTCATTTTTTTCAGCAATTTTCTTCCAAGTCATCATTTACGTTATCTTTTTTTGTCATTTATTTAGATTCGCATGATAGGATTTTATACTCAAATTAGGGCTGGTTTGCATTGAGTAAAGTAAAAACTTC
>JARRMG010000294.1:0-1170 GCA_037386265.1 Nitrosopumilaceae archaeon | reverse complement strand
GTATGAGATATGTGTTATCCACAACCTCGTATCTGGGGTCTGGAAACTTGTTTGATGAGGATTTTACCTCTTCTTCAAAATTCCATGTCAGATAATCTCTAAGGAATTTTTTTATCACATCTGCACTTGGATTTGCATACTCGATGTATCTTTTTTCTTCTGAAATATTCTTTGAGATTTCACGCAAGTATCTGTCAAACCATTTCCTTTGCTCTTCTCTATAGTTTACTTCATTGTAGTTTGAAATTTCAATATCTATAATTCCGTTTTCCATCATGTACTGTATTCCTAAGGCGAAATCTTGATCATTTATCCTGTCTTCTCCCCACCATCTTGCATTTTCTTTTACCCATGATGGAATTTCCTTTGTTTGATGTATCGCTGGAATAATCTGAATCTGAATTATTTTATTTTCAATAAGAAAATGAAGTCCTTTGATGAATTCTTCATCTTCTATTTTATCTTCTGCCCACCATTGTGCAATATTTTTTATCCATTTGGGGATAACAGGATTGTTTCCATAGATTTGTTTAGGTTTTTCTGTTGGCGTGTATGGATATTTGGAAATCACATTATCAACAAATTCTATATAATTTTGGATAACTCGACTTTTTGGATTTTGTTCTAGTGCCATTTCAAAATACATTTTTGCTTCATGGTATTCTCCTAAATTCCCAAAACCTGCTCCCATTCCAGTAAGGGATACGACATCTTTTTGCTGGTATTGCAGAACCGTGAAAAATTGCCTGAGTGACTCTTCATGATTTCCCAAATTACTATTTGCGATTCCTTTCATTCTAAGGGTTGCCAGATTATCTGGAATTTTTGCTAAAATTTCATCATAAATGATAATTGCCTCTTTGTATTGTCCATTTTTGAATCTCTCATTTGCATCATCATACAATTTTGATTCCTCAGATGTTTGTCCATACGCAAAGGAAAAGACAAGGACAAGTGACGAAAATAAAACAAAACTAAACCCCTTGAGAATGTTTGACACTGTTTAGTCTCTTTTGTAATTTTATTTCTAACTTGTGTATGTTTTTGGCTATTTCTTTGGCTGTATTAATTTCCCAGATTCCTCTTAAGCCATAGGAATACGTAAAAATATTATCGTAGCCTAATTTTATAAGCATTGCTAATATCAATCTTGAATCTAAACCACCGCTT
>JARRMG010000293.1:0-1171 GCA_037386265.1 Nitrosopumilaceae archaeon | reverse complement strand
AAAAAAACATCTGATGGGATTATTGAACTTAAAAATCAAAAGGGATATGTTTTTGTTCCATTTTTTTGAGAAAACACGGGCCTAGAGACTTCGTTTTACAACAAAATCTAACAATTCTGCAAGTTCTCTTTTTGCAGAACCTTTGTATTTTGATAGGGATTTTTCTGCTTTTTCTGCATATTTTAGAGCCTGTCTTCTCACGTTTTCTTCTATCCCTAATTTGTGAATAACTTCAACTGCTTCCTTGAGATCTTTTTTAGATGCCTTTTGGTTTCCAAAGGCCTTTAGGATTGCTTTTTTGTTTTTACCTTTTGCAGATTTTATTGCCATAAGGATAGGTAAGGACTTTTTACCTTCTCTTAGGTCATTTCCTACTGGTTTTTTAGTAATCTTTGGATCTCCCATAACTCCAATCAAATCATCTGTTATTTGAAACGCAATTCCTAGATTTCTTCCAAATGAAGAAAGATTTGAAATATCTTTTGCTTTGTTTGTAGCACAAATTGCTCCCATAGAACACGATACATCAAATAAAGCTGCAGTTTTTTTCCCAATCATGTTGATGTATTCGGATTGTGTGGGGATTCTTTTCTCTTCTGCCATTTTTATGTCAAATAATTGACCTTCACATACATCAACGCAGGCCTTTGCAAGACGAGTAATGAGTTGGTTTGTCGCAGCAGGATTTAATTTTGAATCTGATATTATTTGATAAGCCTTAGAAAATAGTACGTCTCCTGCAAGTATTGCTACAGGCATTCCAAATTTTTTATGTACCGTGGGAACACCATGACGCATTTCATCATTATCCATAATATCGTCATGAACTAAGGTAAAATTATGGACCATTTCGACTGCACTTGCTGCAGGCATTGCGTTTGATTTTTTTCCTCCCAAAATTTCGCAACTCTTAATTACCATGTATGGTCGCAGACGTTTTCCACCATTTACTATTAGGTGTCCGGCAGCATCATAGAGCATCTTTGGATTTCCTTTTAATTTTGTTTTTAGGTATTTGTTTACAACTTTGGCATTTTTTTCAATTGGCTTGGTATTTTTCATTGAACTAATCTCCAATTATCGTCTGGTAGATGAAGTTTAATTGCTTGTTGGAATGCTTTATGCATTTCAGGATTCATCCATGGTTTGAAGATATTTCCATATTTTTCAT
>JARRMG010000292.1:0-1181 GCA_037386265.1 Nitrosopumilaceae archaeon | reverse complement strand
GCAAATTCTGCGAGTTTTGAGTGTCTCTCAATTGTGAAAACCTTTCCAGTACCAACTAGGTTTGCAAGAATTGCACTTTGCCAACCTGATCCACCTCCAATCTCTAAAACTTTTTGGCCTTCCTTAAGATCTAACCACTCAGTCATTCTTGCCACTACAGATGGCTGCGATATTGTTTGGCCATTCATGATGGGCACAGGGGCATTTTCATAGGCCTCGTCCCTTTGAGAGTCAGGAACAAAGATGTGTCTGGGAGTATTCCTAATGGCATTTTCTACACCACTATCAGTAAGAAAGCCAGTATTCTTCATTGTACCAATTAGCACCTCTAATTTTGCCAGATAATTTTCAGAGCCTTCTTTTTTAAAAAATTTCATTTTAAAGTTATTTTACAATCATTACTGGAATTTTGGATTTATGAATAACATGATAAGAGACGCTTCCAAGTAAGATTTCTTCAGCATGTCCCTCTCCTCTTGAGCCCATAATTATAAGGTCAATTGAATTTTTCTTGTTATGTGCAAATTTTATTGTGTCATATGCAGGATTTCCTTTTATTATTTTTGATGAAAATTCGATTTTATTTTGGTTGCAGCGATTATTTGCAGATTCAATTATTTTTTCTCCGCGCTTTCCAAGCTTCAATTCAAAACCTTTTGATTGAATTGAGGACAATGGTTTCATCAGATCAATTATAGATAACGAGGAAACATCTGTTGGCAATACGTGTAAAGTTATAATCTTGGATTTTGTGAACTTGGCTAAATTTATCGCAAAAGACAAAGCACGAAGGGATGTCTTTGAACCATCTACAGGTACAAGAATTCTACGTATTTTTGTTTTTGAAATTCGGAAATTTTTTGTTGATCTTTTTTTCATCAGATGTATTACTCTTTAATTGGTATTATATTGCATTGTTAATTTCATTATTGATAATATACAAAGAAAGATTTCTTAGTTAAATTTAGACTTGCAATCATTGCAATATCCAATTAATTCAAAATTGCCTTTTACAATCATATATTTTGATTTTTTGGCTGCCCGACTTTGGATCTCACCAAGAGAATTTTCATCAAGGTCGTCAATTTTCCCACAGTTCATACAAACTAAATTAATGTGAGCACCAGTATCGGCATCAAATCTTGTTTCTCCTCCAACCTCTATTTGGCCTACCAGTTTTT
>JARRMG010000291.1:0-1183 GCA_037386265.1 Nitrosopumilaceae archaeon | reverse complement strand
AAGCAAAAGCTGAAAGTTCAATCAGAAAATTGTTTGAACTAAAAGCAAGAACCGCGCACATCATTAGAAAAGGACTAGAGGAAGAAATCCCAATAGAACAGATTAAACTCGGTGATTGTCTTATTGTTCGACCTGGGGAGAAAATTCCAACAGACGGGGTCATAGAAAAGGGAACCACTTTTGTTAATCAATCTGCAATTACAGGAGAAAGCATCCCTGTCCTCAAAAAAGACGGAGATGAAGTGATAGGCGCTACTATTAACACAGATGGTCTTATTGAAATTAGAGCCACCAAAGTGGGAAAAGATACTGTTCTATCTAACATTATCAAACTAGTTGAGGATGCAAAAAATAGTAAACTCCCTCTTCAAAACATCGTAGATAAGGTATCTGCATATTTTGTACCCACAATTATCCTGGTGGCTATTTCATCGGGTCTTCTATGGTATTTCGTTGGACAAATTGGATTGACTTTTTCATTACTGGCTTTTGTGTCTGTAATTATCATTGCATGCCCTTGCGCGATAGGAATTGCAACGCCCGCTGCATTGATGGTGGGTTCCAGTAAATCAGCAGAGAATGGAATTCTAATCAAGGGTGGAGAAAACCTAGAGGTTGCCAGAAGAATTCAATCGATAGTTTTTGATAAGACTGGAACATTGACCACAGGCAAAATTATTGTAACGGAAGTTGTTTCTTTTGGGGAAATGAGTGATACTGAGGTTTTACGGCTATGTTCCATCGCCGAACAAGGCTCAGAGCATCCTCTTGGAAAGGCAGTCTTAAAACATGCACAGGAAAAAGGAATTGCTATAAAAAATCCAGATTCTTTTAGAGCGGAATCTGGGATGGGAATTGTTGCAACCGACCAAGATCATGAAATTATTGTTGGAAATAGGCAGATGTTAATTCAAAACAAAATACCAATAGAAAACAAAACACAAATTGAAAAGATCGAATCTAGTGGAAAGACGACAATCTATGTTGCACTTGATAAACAAATTGTAGGAGGTATTGTCTTGCAAGATCAGATAAAAGAAAATGCCGTAGAGGCAATACGGATGCTAAAGAACAGAGGAATTGAAATAGCAATGGTGACTGGTGATAATAAAACAACAGCAAATATGATTGGTAAGGAACTTGGAATTGATAAAATATTTTATGATATTTTGCCCGCAGACAA
>JARRMG010000290.1:0-1187 GCA_037386265.1 Nitrosopumilaceae archaeon | reverse complement strand
CAGCAATCCCAGGTTGTGAGGAAACTCTAGAATGTTATCTGCCTTATCAAATTGAGATTAGTACTGGAGAAACTGTGATTTGGGATAATATTGATTCTGCAGCTCATACGGTAACCAGTGGAATGCCTGGAAGTCCTGATGGTGTTTTTGATTCTGGAATGGTTTTGTCAGGTGGAACTTTTGAGTTTACATTTACAGAGCCCGGAGAATATGATTACTATTGTATGGTTCATCCTTGGATGACTGGTAAAGTCATGGTTGGATAATTTAAAGAACCTTAACAATACTTCCATTTTCGTTAGATTCAAATCTGTAAATTTTTTCCACAGCTGAATCTTCAAAAATTTCTGCATCATGTGTTATTATGATAAACTGCATTGGCATTTCTGAATTGGAAATATTTGATAATTGAGACAAAACCTCTACAAGAGATTTTTTTCTTTCAGCATCAAGGTGTGTAGTGGGTTCATCTAAAATCATCAAATTCAGATTGGATGCACCTAAAAGATTTGCCATTCCTAACCGTAAGGCTAATGCCACACTTACTTGCTCTCCGCCACTTAATGACTCTAAATCCAAGATTTCTTTTTTGGAGTAGCATGTAATTGTTATGTCTCTTGCCTTTTCTGAAAGCTGGATTCTTTGAATTTTTGTATTCAGCAGGGTAAGATATTCTGATGCCTTTGCTGAAATTGCATTTAATGCCCATGATCTGAGACTTGTTGCAACAGATCCATCTCTGCTGAAAACGTTTGTTTGAATTGAATCTAATTGAACCATGTATTCTTTTACTATGGATAATTCTTCAACTGCTTTTTGAATGATCTTTATCTCTTTTTCACTTTTAGATATCTTTTCAATTATTGCACCTAATTTTTGATCAATATTTGAGAGATTAATTTGTTTTTCATTAATGGTGTTTTTTAATTTCATAAATTGATCTTCATCGAATCCCTGAGTTTCTTTTTCCAATTTGGAGATAGATTCAAAAATGAATTTTGAATTAGAATCAATCTGTGCAATTTCAATAAGATTTTGATTTGTAGATGAGGGAATTTTCTGTACTGATATTTTTTTCTCTTTAATTTCGTCTTTTATTTTTTCTAATTGTTCTTTAGAACTAATTGAATGTGCTTTTAGAGTTGCTTCGGCATCAATTGCCTTTTGAAGTTTTTCTGAAAAAAATT
>JARRMG010000289.1:0-1193 GCA_037386265.1 Nitrosopumilaceae archaeon | reverse complement strand
CCGCCTTAAGGAAGGCAATTGACGAAAAAGCTCACTCCTCCAAGGGTTAAGTATTTACAAAAACTACTTTCAATTTAACCAGATTGAGTACTCCTAGGATAAGCTCTGCACTAAAGGCAGTTGAACTAAAACAAGAACCTGCGCCTCTGATCATTGGGGAGAGGATTAACACCCAAGGCTCCAGAAAGGCAAAACAGCTGGTTCTTGCAGATGATTATGATGGTTTGCTTGATCTGGCAAGGACTCAGGTAGAAGATGGTGCTCATTGTCTTGATGTTTGCGTTGCCACTACGGAAAGATCTGATGAAAAACAATTCATGTTAAACTTGGTAAAACGCCTTAGCTTAGAAATTGATGCTCCGCTTGTAATTGACTCAACTGATCCAGAGGTTATTGAATCGGCTGTTAAACAAATTCCGGGAAAACCCATCATAAATTCAATTAATCTCGAAGGGGATGGAAGCCGATTTGAAAAACTTGCTCCATTGATGGCAAAATACGGATTACCCGCAATTGCACTGTGTATAGGACCTAAAGGGATGGCAAAAACTCCAACGCAGAAATTAGAAACTGCAGAATTACTTTACGAGACTGGAAAAAAATATGGACTAAAAGAAGACCAATTCATATTTGATGTGCTCACATTTACTTTGGCAACAGGAGAAGACGAATTCCTAGATGCAGGAAAAAATACCCTTGAAGGAATAAGACTAGTAAAAGAAAGATTTCCAAATTCATTTACTACTCTTGGTTTGAGCAACATTAGTTTTGGACTAGTTCCATATGCTCGTAAAATCCTAAATTCTGTTTTCTTGTATCATGCTGTAAAGTCAGGATTAGATACTGCAATAGTTAATGCAAAGGAGATCATCCCCTACGGGGAAATAAACGAAAACGAAAGAAAACTTGCAGAAGACCTGATCTTCAATGAGCACCCAAATGCTCTATCTGAACTTATTTCATATTTTGAAAAAGCAGGGATACAAGAGGGAACCAAAACAAAAAAAGTTGACGTGGACACCTCTTGGAGTGCAGGCAAAAGAGCAAACTTTAGAATTGTAAACAGACTCAAAGATGGAATTGAAAATGATGTAGTGTCAGCAATTGCAGAAAAACTTGGAAAAACCGGGTTACTAAAAAACAACAACGGAGTATTTTCACTTGATGCACCTCAGGAAATTACCCATGATGGG
>JARRMG010000288.1:0-1950 GCA_037386265.1 Nitrosopumilaceae archaeon | reverse complement strand
CATCAGAAATTATTGGAATTCCGTGGTCCCTACCAATTTTTGCACAGTCCATTACGGCAGTTAACTGAGGAACTCCGGAACCGGTAATGACTCTAGTAATACAAATTGAACCAGAACCAACGCCCACTTTAACGGCATCAACACCTGCTTTAATCAGATCTTCTGCGCCCTGAGCAGTTGCAATGTTTCCTGCAATTAATTCGCAATCAGGAAATGCTTTTTTGATATTTTTTACGGTGCTAATTGCGTTTTCACTGTGTCCATGGGCAATATCAACCACTAGTACATCAGTTCCAGCATCCAATAACGCCTCTGTTCGTTCTAAAAATGGAAAGCGATTCAAAGTATACCGAGGTATGGCATCATTGGGTGCTTCGCTTGGAAGAAAAACAAAGGAAACAGGTTCCATTTCATTTGATGATGATCTTAACGATTATGTGGCCGAAGGAGTAGAGGCAATGGTTCCATACAAAGGAACCGTAACTGACATTCTAAAACAGCTAACAGGTGGGGTTCGTTCTGGCTTGAGCTATTGTGGCGCTCATACTATTCCACAAATGCAGGAAAATGCAGAATTTATCAAAATGTCAAGGGCTGGATTTGCTGAAAGTCAACCTCATGATGTTTCAGTAATGTAGTTAATTTTTTAAGCAGTATAGCAAGACATTCCATCATGCTTGCAACTAGAACTATAATTGGATTTATCGTAGGTGCTGCAATTATTGGAATTGGAGCATATTATTGGAGCATATTCACTAGTAACAGGTATAGGATTTCAAACAATTGAAGTTGATGAAACTTTTGATATTGGAGAATCCACCTCTTACCAAATCAGTGCAAATATGGGAGCCCAACAACAAATGACAATTACAGGAGAAAAGTTTGACCTTAAACTATCAAGCCCAGGTGGTGACCCAGAAATTCCACTAACGACTTTTACCAAGGAACAAACTTTCAATTGGGCGCATCTTGAAGATGGGGTAACAAGGATACAAATTCAAAATACTGGAGCATCTGAGTTACATGTTATGGCAACACTGCAGATTACCTCAGATCCAATATTATTCACATACCATTTGGTAGTAATCATTTCTGGAATGGTAATTATTGGATTTAGCATGGGCTTTACTCTGAGAAAACCAAAAGGATTCAAATCTAATTTTGCAGAAGGATAAGATCCTAGAATTTTCAAAAACAATGTATCTTTCTTAATTTTTTCAAGCATTTCAGAAATTTCTGGATTTTTTTCGTGCCCCTCAAAATCCACATAGAAATTGTATTCCCAATTAGTTGCTTTGTTGGGCCTTGACTCAATTTTTGTTAAATTGACATTAGATTGGTGAAATTTCTCAATAATTCTAGACAATGAACCCGGTTCATGTTTTATGGAAAAAATTATCGAAGTTTTGTCCTTCCCAGTTTCCTCACTTTCTTTTTTGGACAATACTAAAAATCTAGTATAATTGTTCATCGTATCGGCAATATTTTCTGCAATTACAGGCATCTGATAAATTTCAGAGGCAGTTTTGCTTGCAATACACGAAATATTGCTAGTGTTTATCTCTTTGATTATTCTGACACTTCCTGCTGTATCATAAGTGGGAACTGTTTTCATTTTGTGTTTTTGAATAAAGTTCCTGCATTGTCCTAATGCTTGAGGATGAGAATACACTGTATCAATCTCTTCCAAATTCCCATCTCCAATCAAGCAATGCTCAATTCTATGATAAATTTCTCCCATTACATTTAGAGACGTTGTATTAAGCAAATCATAACTTTCTCCTACACTTCCTTCCAGAGAATTTTCTACCGGCAAAACTGAATAATCTGTATTATCATTGACTGTACTTTCTAAGACCTCTGAAAATGTTGGGAGAGGCACTGTATCAATCTCTTCACTAAAAAAAGATTTTGCTGCGGCTTCACTATCCAATTTTGCTGCGCAGCGGA
>JARRMG010000287.1:0-1220 GCA_037386265.1 Nitrosopumilaceae archaeon | reverse complement strand
TACCCCACAAAGGCACTTGCACGAGATCAATATCCAAAAATCAAGAGTTTTGCCGAAAAGATAGGAATCAAAGTCAAAGTCTTTGATGGAGATACAGGTCAAACCGAAAGAAAAGAGATTTTAGAAAACCCTCCTCAAATTCTAGTTACCAACTTTGATGTGATTCATTATCATTTAGGGCATCAAACCAAATTTGGCTCGCTTCTAACGACCCTAAAAGTCCTTGTTGTGGATGAGGCCCATATTTATTCAGGAATTTTTGGTTCCAATGTACACTATATCATAAAACGCTTGAAGAGAGTTTGTTCAAAAAAGCTACAGTTTGTCGCAGCTTCGGCAACTCTTGAGGATGCAAAAGATTTTTGTGAGAATCTCTTTGGCGTAGAAATGAAAATAGTTCATGGGTCGGGTAAAAAAGGCCAAACAGATTTTGTAATGCTTTTCCCATCTCTGAGAAATCAACGAGCACTTATGACAGATTTGACCAAAAAACTTACTGAAAAAAATCACAAAACAATGGTCTTTAACAACTCACATCTAAATTCAGAATTGTTAGCCATTCAGGCAAAACGACAAAGAATCAATATCAAAGTCCACAGGGCAGGATTGATGGCAAATTATCGCCGTTCAGTGGAAAAAGAGTTCAAAGAAGACTCACTTCAGGCAATTTCATGCACACCCACCCTCGAATTAGGAATAGATGTGGGAAATGTTGATGGAGTAATCTCATCTACTATTCCAGTTAATCGGCTAATTCAAAGAATAGGAAGAGCTGCAAGAAAGGGTCAAAGAGGATATGCATTTTTGGCCCTTGGAAATGACCCTATTTCTCAATACTACAAGAATCATCCTGATGATTATTTTGAAGATGTAGAACGAACCTACATAGATCCAAAAAATCCCTTTGTTGAGGAATTTCAAATTTTATCTATGGCATGTGACAAACCTATCTCAAAACATGAATTGAAAGAACACAAAGAAGTGATAGACCATCACTTAGATGAAGGGAACCTTGTTTTGTTCAATAACAGAATAATTCCAAATTTTGATAAGATTGGCGCAATGTTAAATGATTATAGCATAAGAGGAATTGGAAAGTCGATTGATATTTTCTTAAACGAAAGAAAAGTAGGAGACAGGATTTTGCCTATTGCCCTTGAAGAATTACACAAAGATGCAATCTATTTTCTTGCCGGCATGAGATACCGAGTAAAAGAAAT
>JARRMG010000286.1:0-3008 GCA_037386265.1 Nitrosopumilaceae archaeon | reverse complement strand
CATCAGTGTCAAGAGCTAGGTTGATTTCATCAATGAATTGTTCTGCTACTTCTTTGGTGGAGTCTTGTATTTCTATAATTCCTTTATCTGAAGGATCTCTTTGAACATTAATCATTATACATGACTCATCTAACACTCCCAAAATACATTGATCTTGGTTTGTTAAAATTACTGAAGTTATTCTGTCATTTTCTCTGATTTGTTTTTCCAATTCTGTAGGAATTTTGATTTCCTGAACGCTTGTAGTCTGAAGTGTTATGGATGCTGTAATGTCTTGAGACCTACTTTTGTCTACAATAACTTGGGCAGTTTCTTGAAATGTTGCCAAACCAATCTCTTGGGAGAAAGCAAAATTTGTTGAAATTGAAAAAATTCCTGCCAAAACAAACAACAAAATCATTTTTTGCATAGGTTGCTCCTCTTTTGAAGAAATTATTAAATTTACTCTTCAGTCATACTTGTCTATTTTGAATCTTAAAATCAAGATGAAATAATTTTGGTAAATTTGCCACAAATTGTCATCTTCTAACTAATATTACATTTTAAGAAGAAATTATGATAGTATTGGCATTAATTCCATTTTTTTCTGATATTTTTCTGGACCCGATATTTTCTCTTGTTGCTGTCTTGAGTGCATCTGCAATAGGCTTGCTTCAGGGAATAATTTTAGGAAGGGCTATTTTGATTCGGTTCCCAAGACTACAAAATAATTTAAAAAAAGTCTCGATTTCTTAATACTGGATTTTTAGCGGTTTTGGCAATATCGGTAACAATCATGACTCTTGTTTTGCTCAAGTTCACAAGTCTCCGAGGGTACTCTAAGGGGTTTGTTCTATTTTTCAGTTTACTTATCTTGGTTTTGACTGGTCTGAGTAGGTTCACTGATCTTACTCCAAGTACCTTTGAGGTCTTTTTGTATTTCTTGTATCAGCTTGGGCTCACAATAGGAATCCTAGCTGGAACGGTTCGAAAAATAAAACCAAAAAACAAGATATAGAATAATGTTTTCAAAGGTTTAAATCTGCTATATTTTGATTTTAATTTGACATCGAATTCAAACCGTTCGGGGAACAAGCTGGCAGTCCATGCGTTGGACTGTCAGCCCCATTAATTATTCTAGTTTAATGACTCTAATTCTTTTACTTGTGATTTAACATAATCAAAACCTTCTTGCCAAAATTTAGGGGATCTAATGTCTAATCCATGTTCATCTAAAAGTGTCTCTGGTTTTTTTGAGCCACCAGCAGCTAGGATGTCGATGTAATGTGGGGCAAATTCCTTTCCTTCCTTTTTGTATCTTTGAAACAAAGATAGTGCAAGCAAGTTACCAAAAGAATATGCATAGCAGTAAAATGGTGTGTGATAGAAATGAGGGATGCAACTCCATTCAATAGCAAAGTCATCAGATAATACAACAGAATTTCCGAATTGTTCTTTTAGGTTTTTGAGATATGTTTTTGATATTTCATCTATGGTGGTTCCTTGTCCTATTTGCTCATGTGCGTCCTTTTCAAAAATGGTAAAAAATGACTGTCTCATAATTGTAGCGTATAGATCATCAATTTTTTCTGAAAGCATGATCCTTTTTTCAGTGTCTGAAATTTCATTTGAAATATTATCATACAGCAGCAATTCTGAAAATGTTGATGCCGTCTCGGCAAGTGGCAGTGGTGCATCTTGAACAAGAATGGACCTGTTTTGTGCTGCCTGGCTATGAACTGCATGTCCTAGCTCATGGGCTAGTGTAAACACGTCCCTTGATTTTCCAGTAAAATTAATCAAAACAAATGATTGTTTTGTTTTTAGAATTTATCTGTTCCGATTACATTTTTGGTGCCAATATGTTTTTAGAATGCTTCTTTTCATGTTTTAGCGCCTAATTGGGAATGAAATAGTTTTTCCGTATTTATTTTCTTTAATCTTGGAAGATGCTGGTGCATACAAATCATACCTTCGAAGCTTTTTCATCTTTAGCATCTTTGCCTTTTGCATGAAAAATTTTTGAAACACAGGAGAATTTTTTCTACAAACTTGCAAGAGGGACTCGATGGTTTTGTCATCCACATCATTTCCAATATTTCTCATTGAAATTGGAGACTTGTATCCTCGAATGTCTACTCCCTCGTGCCTCCAATTCAAAACAATGTTTTGATAAATTTCTCCTATGACTCCTTTATTTTCGGAATATTTGGTTAGCAATACTTTGTAGGCGTTTTCTCTGGTTTTTGCATTGGTGCTTCTGACAAAATTTGTAAGCTCTTCTCTTGTTAGATTTTTAGATTTACCTCCAACTTTCATTTTGTACTTGTAGGCATTTGTGATTTTATCGTACAATTTTACAAGGGCTGATATTCCTGTAACATCAAGTGTATTGATTATTTTTTCTTCAGGCTCGCTTAGAGAATATTTTGCGATAAGTCTTTTGTGCTTTAGGTATTCTGAAAGTTCTCCGGAGTCTTTTAGGAGTCTTTTTGCATTTTTTCCATCAATCTGTGTTTTCCACCATAAATCAAAAAACAATATTTTGTTAGAAGTGTCTGAACCTAGTTTTGAAATTGTAGTCAAAAGAGAAGTTGCCTCATCTGATTGAGTATCTGCAGAATATGATAGGGAAGCGTATCCTCCAATCATACTCATTTTCTCTGAAATCGTTTCTATTTCGTGAAGGATTTTCATGAATTTTTTAGTTGGTATTTTAGGATCTAGCTGGGATTTTATTTTTTCAAATTTTTCAGATGCCGTGTGGATTTCTTTGATTTTCTTTTGAAATTCAGGGCTTTTGGGGTTTTTTGCAATTTTGGATAAATCCCACTCCCCAAGTTGGTAATCAGGCATTCATTTAGTCTAATTTATGACTATTAAAATATGAATGCTATTTCTGAGATTCATACAAATCTAATTATTTTTGAACAATAGTTCAAAAACAACTATTCTTCCCATCACTTTTTTGCTGCTTTTTTGGAAGTTTTTGTTATTTTTTTAATTTCAATAAAATCCTTCTGTTTTAT
>JARRMG010000285.1:0-2407 GCA_037386265.1 Nitrosopumilaceae archaeon | reverse complement strand
CAAAATAATAGTGCATTAATTTGCTTATTTTCCTTAGGAGCTGTGATAAGGTTAATTTCCCCATTTTTGAAGGATAAGAAAACTGATCCAGCTGTTTTAGTTATTGATGACAAAGCTAACTTTGTCATCAGCGTATTATCAGGTCATCTAGGAGGAGCAAATGAATTATCAGTAAACATAGCAAAGAAACTAAATTCCCAACCTGTAATTACAACGGCTGCTGATGTAAATAAAACAATTGCAGTAGATCTTTTAGGAAGAGATCTAGGATGGAAAATACAAGATGATTCAACAGTAACTAAAATTAGTGCATATATGGTAAATGAGGAAAAAATTGGTGTTTTTCAAGATGCTGGTAAAACCGATTGGTGTACAGAATTACCATCTAATGTAAAAATTTACAAGACAAAAGAAGATTTGAAAAATTCTAATTCTAAAGGACATCTGATAATTACAGATAAAATTATTGAAGATGAACTTTTAGCCAATTCAGTTGTTTATCGTCCTCCTTCTTTGGTTATAGGAATTGGATTGCATTGGAACACATCTCAGCAGACTATAAAAAACGGGATTATGAATTGTTTACAAAAATTTCAACTAAGTTCAAATTCCATTTCAAAACTTGCTTCAATAAAAAAGCCAAAAGATGTAGAAGGATTAATTGAATTAGGAAAAGAAATGAAAGTTCCAGTTGAATTTGTAGATAGAGAAGAGTTGGCAGGAATTCCAGCTCCCAACCCATCAGAGACAGTAAAATCCTTTGAGGGTACAGCTAGCGTGTCCGAGGCTGCCGCAATTAAGGTTTCAAAAGGCAAATTAATCGTGGAAAAACAGAAATTCCCTCCTGATTTGACTGTAGCAATAGCGAGGATAATGGATTGAAAAGGGGTTTATTATTAATTGACAGAGGAAGCCGAGAAAGAGAAGCCTCAGAGGAGTTAGAGGAAATTTGTAAACAAGTAAAGGAGAAAGGAGAATATGATTTTACAGATTATTGTTTCCTCGAAGTGGAACCTCCTTTTATTGAAGATGGAATTGAAAAATCATTAAAGCAAGATATAGGATCTCTTACTATAGTTCCATACTTTCTTTATCCAGGGAAAAAGGTCAAATTAGCAGTTTCTGATGTAATGAAATTTCAAAAAGATACCAAAGTAAAATTTGTTGTAACAAAACCCATGAGTATGCATAAAACTCTAGTAAATCTTGTTGAAAATCGAATATCTTCATCTTTAAAGGTGTTATGGTTATTGGACATGGGAGTAAAGACCCTAATGCACAACTCTCATTAAATTATGTCGTAGATGGATTAAAAGAAGAATATAGAAATGTAAGTAGATGTTTTCTTGAAATAGAACAACCTGATATTTTTGAGGGAATAAAAACCTGTGAACAAAATAAACCCGAAGTTCTTGTAATTGTTTTTTATTTTTTACATGAGGGAGCTCATGTTAAAACTGATATTAACAATGATCTTAAACCAGCTCTTGAAAAAGCTGATTTGAAAAAAGTGTGTATTACTAAACATTTAGGAACAGATGAAAAAATGATAGATTTGATTATTGAACGAGCAAGAGAGGTAGAAAATGCAAACTGAAAAAGGTCAATCCATTGAAGATGCAAGCATGGTAATGATTGAAAACGAAATTGGAAGTCATAATTATAATGAAAAAGAATGGCCTATTGTAAGAAGAATTATTCATTCTACTGCAGACTTTGATTTTGCAGGGAAAAATAAAATAATTTTTTCTGAAAATGCAATTGAAAGTGGAATTGATGCACTCAAAAAAGGTTGTAGTATAGTTGTTGATGTAAATGGTGTTTTAGGAGGACTTAACAAGCAAAACCCAAAAGACTTTGGAAATAAAGTAATTTGTAATATTTCCTCCCCCGAAATTATGGAGATAGCCAAAAAACAAGGAAAAACCAGATCGCAGGTTTCAATGAGATATGCTTCATCTGAAATTGATAGGGGCATAGTTACAATAGGGAACGCCCCGACTGCTCTTTTAGAGGTAATTAATATGGTTAAGGAAGGAGTTGCCAAACCTTCATTAATCATCGGAATTCCTGTTGGTTTTATCTGCGCTCCAGAGTCTAAAGAGGAGCTTTCTAAACTTACTGAGGTTCCTTTTATTACCAATATTGGTAGAAAGGGTGGGAGTTCTTCTGCATCAGCAATAATTAATGCCCTCTATAAGTTACTAAGAGAAAAATTACCTTCTTGATGTCTTTACACAATTTTTTACAAAAAATTTTGCAAAATCAGAACTATCCAAGTATAAGTGACCAGATGAAGCCAGAGTATTGTATTCAATCATGCCATCAAAATGATCTTGAATTCCTTCTCCAATTTTGAGTTCATAAGAAAATTTTGAATCAGAAGAAATGGATTCTAATTTAGAAT
>JARRMG010000284.1:0-2405 GCA_037386265.1 Nitrosopumilaceae archaeon | reverse complement strand
ATCTCACCGTCATCGTCCGGTAATGTTCAGCCGGGTATTCAGGATGCCGGAATTGACTCTCGACAGCGGATACGACCTGCTCCGTGAGAGAGAATCCGACATGGAATACCAACTCATTTCTCTGGCGACCGCGCCTTGAACTACCTCCGACGTCGTTTCTGGTCCGTCATACTTCTTATTTGCGTATCGATTTTGTTGTGGAGTTCCTTTTGCCTCCGGGCCAATATCGAATTATAGACCACTTCTTGAGTCAACGCATGCTTATCTTTATCAGTTGGGGCAATTCGCAACTGTTCCCAAATACATTCTAAGATTAAATTCTGGGTTATCCCTATGTATATTTTATAATCATTTTTTCAATCATTATCAAAATCATAAACTAAAAACTCATTACCACTTCCTATTGTGATTGGTTCTTCATCTGTAAAATCAAAATCATAATTTGGTTTTTCTCCTGCTGCCAGATCAAATCGTGTGTAATCCTCCCATGAAGTAGAAAGGTCAGGAATTATTGTATCATATTTTCCAGACTCATTAGCATCCACAAATAGAACCGGAACTACTTGAATCCTAACTTGTCCAGAAAAGCTTCCCTGATACATTATTCCAAGGTGATAAATCCCACTTTTTGATTGGATGTAATCTCTGTTGTTGTCACCAATTTTCATATCAGTTGTTAGAGTTCCATTAAACACAACTTGTGGTCCAGCCTGAGGGAAAAAGGAGTTGTAGACTGGAACTTGGGTTCCCTGTCCTCCTTGCGAAATGTCAAGAAAAACCCCATCTTTGTTGTAGTACACACCAGAGGTGATTTTGTCAGGTATTGGTTTTGTGTAGTTTCGTATAATGTTGTCTTTATCAATATAAGCGAAAAATGTTGCATTAGTCAGGATTATTCCTTGTCCATCTGCATCAATCATTATTGGATGGTTCTTACTATCTCGTGCAACCGTGTCTGTAATATCAGGATTTGAAAAATCTACCCCTGTATCCACTACTGCAATCGTTATCCCATTTCCTGTAACATTATATTTTTCTTCAGCCAAAGAGGAACCAGTTATTTTTCCAATCCGTGATGCATCTGGAATTTCAGTTGAATGAAAATCTAATTCAAAATCCTCAATTACATAATATCCTCGTGTAATAAGATTGGAAACTGAGTTTTCTTCCAGAAAATTAGAATCATTTTGTCCTTCACCAAAAACAACATATCTTTTGTAATTGTTTTTTGTAAAAAAATCTTTAGGGATATCTACAATATCTGAATCAAAAATGTCATAATTTTTTGTAACAATATTTTCTTGCACCATATCTCCCCCAGTAAAACCATAAGAATTTGCAAATACAGATGAGAGTAGAATTATTGAAAAAAAGATTGCCGTTTTCGGCATATACTTGTTCACCAATTCTACATTATTATAACTATCTTCTTCTTGCAAGTATAGCTACTTGAAGGGCTACAATAATTCCAATTGATGCAACTATTGGAAAAAGTAACGAGTTTAGCTGAGATGATGCTTCTTCGATGTTAAAAACAGAATTTGATACTGATTCCACACTAGAGTCAATATTGCTACTTGCACTCTCCAGTGTAGAACCAAATTCGTTGACTTCTGTTTTTAGGGTTTCAAGTTCTGAGGATGTTTCTTCTAAAATTGTATTTAGTTCAATTATTTGATCAGAAATCCCACTAATGTCTTGACTTTGTACTAGAGTAGCTGCAGACCCATGAGAGATTGTTCCCTGACTAAATGCAACTACATGAAAAACAAACGTTCCTTCCTCTGAGGGAGTGTAATCAACATAGTACAATCCCTGATGCAAT
The DNA here is from genome assembly GCA_037386265.1 of Nitrosopumilaceae archaeon. Classification (GTDB taxonomy): domain Archaea; phylum Thermoproteota; class Nitrososphaeria; order Nitrososphaerales; family Nitrosopumilaceae; genus Nitrosomaritimum. The sequence continues at coordinate 580 of JARRMG010000284.1, read as the reverse complement.
GTAGTAAAGGAATCGGACAGTGTTTGTACTTTTCCTGATGGGAGGTGTACATGTGTAGTTTCAAGTAGTTTGCTAGGATCACTTCCAATTAAAAGACCATCACTTGTGGTTTGTACAAATACACGAAATGTGTTGTTTATTGCTGCAGTTTCTGGTGCAAATACAAGTGTGTTTACCTGTCTTTCTACTGGAACATCGACTAGTTCTGTAGTAGATGTGAATTTGACATCTATTTTTTGAGATAGTCCACTTTGCTCGGTGCTAATTACTTCGACAGTATATGTTCCAAATGGGAAACTAGGAGTTGATTCAGGCCACACCAAAATAACGTGGCTAAAAGAGCCTTCACTGTCTGTTGTAATTTGATCAAATCTTGCAATTGTTTCATCAGGCGCAAATAATCTAATTATCAAATTCTCGTTTGGTAATCCTTGACCATAAACAAACAGAGGTTGATTTTCTGAGAAGACTTGGCTATTTGTGGTTACCTCCAACTCTGAAAATGCATTCGGAGTTGAAGTTAAAGTTAAAGGAAGTAAAAACAAAATCAGAATTTTTTTGTTCACGATAATTTACCTGA
>JARRMG010000283.1:716-2001 GCA_037386265.1 Nitrosopumilaceae archaeon | reverse complement strand
TTCATCCCCCAAATAATGCCATACGAGCTTGTCATCATTTTGATGATTAATCTTTAGAGTTTTTTCATCAAATTCTGCAACAAATCCTGATGATGTTTCATGTTTTAGAATTTTTTTAATTATTTTTGATAAGTTCTTATTTTTTAAATCAACTGCAAGATCAGTAATTTCTTTTAGAGTAATCGTATTTTTACCCGTACGCCAAAGATAGTATAAAGCCCATCTTGTTTTTCTATCATCGCTTCTTTCAATTTTTCTCAGTATGCTACAAAATTCATCAATTAAATCCCATTTAATATCAATGAGTAATGATTCATCGTTTTTTATCATCAGTGTTTTATCAAGGGTTTTACAGAAATCTTCAAGAAGTTTATTTTGAATAGTTTTTTTATTTGATATTGGTTTTTTTGGTTTAACTGATTTTGATCTTTCTAGAAATCTTTTGAGAAATTCCTCTTTATCCAAAGAATCTTCTTTACGCAAATCACTAGTCCCAAATTTTAGAGTTTCAAAAAAGTCAAGATCATTGGAAAGAATTGAATCAGGACGGAAAATTTTCAGACCAGTAAGAGCTGATTGAGAGAGACCCAAGGCAAATTTGATTGATTATTCAGGCCTATAAAGTCATCTATTTGACATTAGAAAGGCCAATATTATCCAGATTGTTTTTATCAAAACTTAATCAAAAAAATTCTTGATTATATACAAATTATTACTAACAGTTTTCAGAATGAGCACTCAATGTCTTCAGACTGCAAGGCTACCTGAGCCAACAAAAATCCTGGTTGGAAGCACTCCAGTAAAAGAAAGGGAAAAACTTTTGATAAGGAATTCGTGGGAAGATCTCAGGGGTTTAACCTGGGTATTTCATGAGGATTGGAGTTAAATTCATGATATACGAAAGCGCCATTATGGCTTTTGATTATTTATCAAGTTGGATAAATAACAGACGTTACAGACTTAGGGTAAAACAAACCGAATTTGACCAAGAATTATTAGATGCTTACAAATAAAATATCTAATAATTTATTTTAAAAAATTCAAGTTAAATTATTTTTTAAATAGTAGTTATTTTTATTTCATCAAAAAGATTCTCAGCTTTTTTAATGATTTTCTTATCGTCTGCATCAGGTTCTGCAGCTATTAATACTAAATTTTCACCAATTGGGACACTAATGATTAGCTGGTTTTGTCTTCTTGATGCAATGTAATCAATTGGTCCTAATACATCATCCAATTCTTGTCTCATGTTATAATCGAGCTGCATCTGCATGTACACCATACG
>JARRMG010000283.1:0-666 GCA_037386265.1 Nitrosopumilaceae archaeon | reverse complement strand
ATAGGGGCGATATTCCTTTTCTGAACCCCCCAGCGACTAATCTTCCTAACTCGTTGATTACTCCCACATGTCTTACCTTATCTTCCTTAGACAAGGTCTCACATGCTTTTTCTAATCTTTTGATATCTTCAATTTGTAATAATGCCATATCATCTCACAAAATTTTCCATAATTTAAAATGAACCTACCACCAATGATTCTCATGACAATCACATACACAACCATTGTCACATTTCATTCGTTTGCAATCTTCGCACGATTTCATTCTAAGATAGCTCATTTTTATAATCAAATGCCTGAAAGAGTCATTTAAAGACCATTAAAATTTACCACTGCTAAAATAAGATCAACTAGTTGACTTTATGAGAATTTTTTGCAATTTTCTGTTTCTTTAATAATTTACTATAATATTGGATGGTATATGAATTGGATCAAAAATTTACCAAGAACATATTAAGAAAAATCCCTCTATAATTAATATGCAAAAATTGTGTATCAAAGATCCTTCAGGTAAAGGAGCTCATTGTTTCTGCATAGAAGTAGAGTCAAGAATTGGAATAAAAAAATGTTGCAAGTGTAACCAATGGAATATTCAAGGCAAGAATTGGACTGAGGATTCAGGATCGGATCCGCTAGCGCCAATATGATCAATGCGGAAAGGACAAG
>JARRMG010000282.1:0-1849 GCA_037386265.1 Nitrosopumilaceae archaeon | reverse complement strand
GGTGTCCTATGAGCATATACAATTTGATCTTCATGCTTTACTTTGAAATCATCTAAAATTTCGGCCGCACCTTTCATAATCCTACTATCTGAACTAGATCCCATGATAATTCCAATCAAAGGTTTCCTTGCATAACTCACATAAATCTAAAAACAATATCAGTTATTATCTATATTGAATAAAACATACAACACCTTTTTGCAAATCAGCATTAGCTATTTTTAATCCCAGCAAGTGAAATCATTGATGTCAAAAATTTTGGGCATAATTGGCGGAGGTCAACTTGGCATGATGATTACAGAAGATGCCAAGAAAATGAGTCAACACATATCCAAAGTTATTGTTCTTGATCCTACGCCCAATTGCCCTGCTGCACAAGTGGGAGCAGAGCAAATTATCGGTGATTTTAAGGATAAAAATGCCATCCAAGAGTTATCAAAAAAATCAGACATCATTACATATGAAATTGAATCGGGAGACAGTGATGTCCTAAAATCAGTGGAGAGTAATGCTGAGATAAATCCCTCGCCAGACACACTAAAAACAATTCAAGACAAATTCTTGCAAAAGACGTTCCTAACAAAAAATAAAATTCCGGTAGCCGAATTTATCAAAATAGAATCTATTGAAGATTTGAATGAAGGATTGAATCAATTTGGGTATCCTGCATTGTTAAAGGCCAGAAGGGATGCATATGATGGTAGAGGAAATTACAAAATAGATAGGCCTAATGAAATTTCTATGGCTTTTGATTATTTTAAAGGCCAAAAGCTAATGCTTGAAAAATTCATCCCTTTCAAAATGGAGGTTTCGGTAATTGCCGCACGAAATACTAAAGGAGAAATCAAAACTTATCCTCTAGTTGAGAACATTCACGAAAAAAACATTTTGAGAGAAACAATAGCTCCTGCAAGAGTTTCAGAGGAAATATCAAAGAAAGCTGAAAAAATAGGCCAAGCAACTATGTCTGTCCTGGATGGAGCAGGGGTTTTTGGTATTGAGATGTTTGTTACAAGCAATGATGAAATTCTAATTAATGAGATAGCTCCCAGGGTTCACAATTCAGGTCACCACACATTACAATCAAGCCAAACATCACAATTTGAGCAACATCTCAGAGCAATTTTAGGATTAGATTTAGGGAGTGTTAAACTTGTAAGACCTACTGTTATGTACAATATTTTAGGATCTGAGGGATTTGAGGGAGAGTACCAACCAATAGAAATCTCCGAGGAAAAAAATTTAAAACCAGAGCATTGAGTTAAATCTTATAATAAAATAATTTTAAATCCTAATGCCAATGTATTTGGTTCAATCATAAGTTTATTAATAAATTCAAAAGAATCACTGACATGGTATCCATCCCACATGTGCTTTCAGGAATATCAATTATCTTGTTGGTAATTTACGGGATTGATGTTCTAGTAGGTGGCGGTGGAGCAGGTGAAGGGTTTTTACCATTTGACGCAATGACTCGAGGCATTGGTTTTGGGTTTCCTCCAATAATACTATCATTTATTGCATTTTTCATTTCTAAAAAACCTCCATTCAAGGGACTAGGAATAATGTTGATAATTACAGGAATTTTGATAATAATTGGCGGGGCTATATCAATGGCAAGTGCGAGTGAATCTGAAAATACTGCAAGGATGGCAGGGGAAGGAGGTGCCTTGATTGCAATTGGAGCAATAATCATAGGTCTTGGAGCATTAAAAATAAAAAAATCAATTACAAAGGTAGCATAGATGCCAGTTTGTAAAAAATGCGAAAATGATGTTTCTAAAGTTTATGACTGTGAACATACAGATGACCAAGAGTATTGTAAAGAATGCTATACAGAACTTCATTA
>JARRMG010000281.1:0-1290 GCA_037386265.1 Nitrosopumilaceae archaeon | reverse complement strand
CACTGGATAATGTAGGTAATAACCACGAGTTTGTCATATTTGTTAATAACCGATTAGACAGAATAAGCCTCTGGGGATTTGCTTACTGTTTTGGGCATAAAATGGGATGCATTTAGGCGTGAAGGCTAGTCTATTCTTTGACTTTCTGAAATCTTCCAACAATGATCATATGTGAACAAATCAACACCACCTAGTTTCTCAATCCATTTTGGAACCACTTCATCGGTACATTGTTGTGTTATTGTATCTGCATATGTTTGAAAGACTAGCCAAAGATTCTCAAATCCAACCTCTTGTCCTATTGCCATAAAAGAAACTTCTTGGTTTGCCTTTGCTGCAGCAGCTTCAATGTCTGCAAAGTATTCTTTTTGAACCTGTACATCTTCAAAAGTTCCCAGACGAGTTAAATGTCCTCCAACTAAGGTGTTTAATTCATACTCGAGAACTTTGTCATGTGCTGCAAGAAATGCTGGAACGTCCTGTGCCATTGCCAAGTCTTTGAATGGAGTCCATCCAGGAAATATTACATCTACTAACATCAGAACTTTTTGGTTGGGAGCATAGATGAAGATGTTTCCAGGTTTATGCATTGGTCCGTAATATGCTAATTCTAATTGTTGAGTTCCAACTTCAAGTGTGTATGTATCTTCAAATGTTACAGTTGGTATTGGTCTGTTAGGATCATTTCTATCTTCAAGTTCTAAAGCTGAATCTTGGTGTGCAATGATTATTGCATCATCTGGAAACATAGCAGCTGAACCGATATGGTCATTGTGAGTGTGACTGTAAATTACATGAGTTATTGGCTCGTCAGTTACTTCCTCAATTGCTTTTAGATAGTTTTCTCCAATTGAGGGGGGAGCATCAACTACAATTACACCTTGACCTGTTGTTAAGAAAATTGTATTGTATGCACCATCAGTTACCCAATAAAGTCCGTCATTGATTTCTTCGACAAGATATCCTTTGGAAAAGTCAATTTGTGGACCTTTTGCCGATTCAGGCAAGGGAGCAGCTTCTCTCATTTTTTCTGGATGGAGAGGGGTTTTTTCTACAGATTCAAAGGAATTGATCTGGTCTACAGGCTCTGCAATGCCGTCTTCGAACCATCTGTCAGCAGTAGATGGAAATATGCAAGCGTATTTGTCAGAATTAACTCGATAAACAAGGATCTTTTCATCTGAGCAAACAAAGTTTGGTTCTTGGGCAAATACATCCAATTGTGGAAGGAAGGCGGAAGTGATAATTACTGAGATAAGAATTGCTGTTAATTTAAAGGAAAAATTTTTC
>JARRMG010000280.1:0-1304 GCA_037386265.1 Nitrosopumilaceae archaeon | reverse complement strand
CAAAAACCAAAACAACAAAATCAAAATCCGCCAAATCAAAAACAGTTAGAACAAAAATAATTTGTATTTCTCATAAAGAAGACGCAGATGGAATTAGTTCTGCAGCATTAGTCCGACAAGCCTTTGGAGGGGATGCAATTTTGGTTGATTATCCGGGACAAATGGATGCATTAAGACAGGTAGTTGCCGATGAAAAATTAAAATCATTATACATTTGTGATTTGGGATTAAGTAAAAAGACCCAAGATGAATTTGTAGATATTTTAACTTCTCTTAGAAAAAATAAGGTATCCGTTACTTACATTGACCATCATGATATTGACCCAACAATAGTAAAGAAATTGGAAAAAATCAAAGTAAAGATAATTCACGATATTAACGAATGCACAGCAGTCCAGGTTTACTCTGCATACAAATCAAAACTAACTGATCATGCCTCCTTTATTGCAACATGTGCTGCCATTACAGATTACATGGAAGATAGGCCAACCGGTTCGAAATTACTTCAAATTTATGATAGACAGTTTGCGTTGATTAGTGCAACAGTTCTGACTTACAATATAGTGGGACATCAAAAAGATCCAGATTATTTGCTCTATCTTGTTGAAGAGCTAGCTGACTCTAAATTCCCACATGAAATTCCAAATACGTTTGAATTTGCACAAATTCAAGTTGAAAAGCTATCTCAAATGATTGCAAAAGTCAAAGCAGGGCTCAAAACCATGAAGAATTTAGGATATATGGAAATTCTTGATGCTGGGGCAAGTGGGGCAGTTAATTTTGTGCTTGGATTATCTGGCAAAGAAGTTGGAGTTGCATACAAGGAGAGAGTTGATCATGGAATCTATGCAGTATCTGTTCGTGGTTCTAAATCTTTGAAGACTCACTTGGGAAAAATTGTAAACATTCTTGCCACTGATTTGGGTGGCTCAGGCGGTGGACATGATAAGGCATGCGGTGCTGTGATTCCAAAACCTAAAATCAAGACCTTCATAAAAGAACTAAACAAAAAGCTAAACTAATTTTCTATAATTTTTCTTTGTGTTCCTTTATTGAATATCCGAACCTTTTTTGTGGGAATTTGTGGGGTCTTGGGCTTTTGATTTATTCTGATGATTTTCGTCCCTTTAAATGCAGATATTTTTTGACCCTCATCGGATTTGGATATCATGCTTCTTGATTGCTTGTTTTCATTAATCCAGTGCCTGAAATCACTCTCAGAATACACTGATTTTGTTCCTCTATTAGATGAGAGAATTTTTTTCACATTTTTCGTTGGAATTTGCGTTGCGTGGAGCCTCCGT
>JARRMG010000279.1:0-1305 GCA_037386265.1 Nitrosopumilaceae archaeon | reverse complement strand
AAATTCACACAATTCACCAACTATGAATTCTTGACTGTCTCCCCTTGCCTATGCAATCCAGATTTGATTCATTCCTTTTGTTTCCATAGATAGTGAAAATATCAGTTAATTTCAATTATCTTTGAAAAAATCCAATATTTTTAATGAATTTCTCAAAGTCTTGATTTTTTTGACTTTCACTGAATTTGGTTGTATTGATTTCCATGTAATCTGATAGTCTGTAAGAAACATAACAAACAAGACGTGTTTTGAAAAGACATACTTTTCGAGGCTCAAAACCCTTATCGCTAATTCTTAATATTGGAAAATTGCAGGCTCAACATTGGACAAAAAAGAAATTCTCAAGGAATTTTCCTCTGATCCTGAAAGATACTACAAGGTAGAATTGTTTGAGCAACAAGGATTTGTCAGAAAATCATGCTCAAAGTGTGGGAGGTTTTTCTGGACCTTAAATCCTGAGAGAAATCTGTGTCCTGATGATGCAGAAGACACTTACTCGTTTATTGGAGATCCACCAACTGCGAAGCGATTTGACTATACCCAATCTTGGAAAGAAGTAGAGTCATTTTTCGTGAAAAATAATCACACTTCTGTTTCAAGATATCCTGTTGTATGTAGATGGAGAGATGACTTGTACTTTACAATTGCATCAATTGTTGATTTTCAAAGAGTAATGGGTTCCAAGGTGGTATTTGAGTTTCCTGCAAATCCTCTTGTTGTTCCGCAGACATGTCTTCGTTTCAAAGATTTAGAAAATGTTGGTGTAACTGGAAGACACTTTTCGAGCTTCTGCATGATAGGGCAGCACTCAATACCAAATTCTGAAGGATACTGGAAAGATCAATGTGTTGATTTGGACTATAGATTACTGACTGAACAATTTGGAATCAAAAAAGACGAAGTTGTTTTTGTTGAGGATGTATGGGCAGGAGGCGGCTCATTTGGTCCTTCATTAGAATATTTTGTCAGAGGATTAGAACTAGGAAACGCAGTGTTTACTGAATTTCAAGGGGAGTTAGGACGTCACACAACACTTGACCAGCGAGTAATTGACATGGGTGCAGGTCTTGAAAGATTTGCCTGGATTACTATGGGAACACCAACTGCGTATGACTGCTGTTTTGGTCCAATTAATGAAAAATTATTTAATGTCATCGGAATTGATTCAGATTCTGAAATTTTACGAAAGTACTTTACAGAAATTGCAAAAGAGATTGACCACTACGATGATCTTAACGAAGTAAGGCGTCTTGCAATAAAGAATGCAGGAATAAGTGATGATAAGTTAAACAAAATGATAACACC
>JARRMG010000278.1:0-1306 GCA_037386265.1 Nitrosopumilaceae archaeon | reverse complement strand
CAACAAATAATAAAATTAATAGTAAGTACTATAATATTCATTACGATAATAACTTTATCATCATGTAGTAATGAAATAAAAAAATCTAAAGAAATAAAAGAATTTAGAAGTGATACAAAGAGAATTTTTTTCTGTCTTCAAAAATATTACAAAAAATGCAAAGAACTTGAAAAAAGATTCAAAGGAAAACAAGTGATGCTAAAAGATGGAAGTAAAGTCAAGGTATATCAAAAATCATCTAAATCCTCAGAGCGAACAAGAAAGAGACTAGAAAAACAAAAGCAAAAAAGACAGGCAAAAGTATACACTAAAATGAAAAGTAGGGCAAAAAGAAATACTAGACCACACAAGTCTTGAAATTCACAGATTTTCTGTTTGTCTTCTAACAAGATTAGTTTCTGCACGCTTAATTTTTGATGTCTGAGATACATCTTCAGCCATATCGTAGAGATGATGAAGCTCTAAACTAGGTACAAGATCATCTTCTTTTTCATCTTCTAAATCCATCTCCAGGTTTGCCAAAACATCAACATTCTCTTCTAATATTTTGAGACACTCATCAATTGTTTTGGAAAAATCTTCCATCAAAATTAATTGGTGTGGTATAGTAAATGATTTTCTGTGTCTTTGATGAAAAACTGCTATTTTTTGGCTTTTTCTCTCAAGTGAGGCATTACATGTGATGCGAATTTGTCAATTGATCCAAAGTAGTTCTTACCCCAGAATCTAATTACAAAGTGATTTACACCTGCATCCATGAATCTCTCAAATGTTGGAATCATATCATCAGGAGTTCCAATTGCAGTAGATGAACGTGCAACTGGTTCAGGTATTTTTGTTGCAGCTTCTCTCATTTTTACAATCCAGTCTTGGTTTGACATCGAATATTCTGTAAAGTATTTTACAAAATCAAATCCTTCAATTTCTTTAAGATTATGAACCCTTAGAACTTCAGGCTTGAACAAACTAACCTTTACTGCTTCTTTCATTCGAGCCCATGACTCTTCTGCATCTTCTGAAAAGTAAACATCAATGTCAAGTGCCATCTGGAAATTATCTTTTTCTTCTTGTGTTCTGTTGTGCTTATCCATGGCAGCCTCAATTTGTTTGCGGTGATCTTCAAACAATTCTGGAGTATAGCCGATTGGCAACCAACCGTCTCCTAATTTTCCTGTTAATTCTAATGTGCGTTTTCCACCGGCTGCCATATATGTTGGAGGATGGGGTTTTCTGATTGGAGGAGCTTGCAAACAAGCACCTTCTAGTTGATAATATTTACCATCATAATCCACAGTGTTATCAGGGG
>JARRMG010000277.1:0-1863 GCA_037386265.1 Nitrosopumilaceae archaeon | reverse complement strand
CATGCAAGAAAGAAATTCGTGGTGCACGCTCAAGGGCACAAACGAGCCTGGAAAATTCTAAAGTAGATGAGACTTGAATGTAACGAGGTAATTTATCCACGTAAGTTTATTGATCAATACTAAATTAAACTTAACCAAAATTTTTCAGGCTATCTTCTATCAATGACATCATTGATTGCAGGACCTGTTCCAATAATTGTTACAGGCGTGTTTAGCTTGTCTTCAATATTTTTTATGAATGACTTTGCATCTTCAGATATTTCGTCATACGATGTTTTTCCTGCACACTCTGGAAAGAGAACATCTAGTTTTGTAATTGAGATCTGTGTTGCACTGTTGAGCATGATTGCACGCCTAGCTAAATCAAAATCAAAATCAGCTGCACGCCTTTGCCTTCCAGTGACAGTTCCAAATTCAGACCAACCTTTGTTTTGTGCTTCTTCTAGTGAAAGCTCATTTGCAAGTGGCCCCGTGCCTACTCTGGTAACATAAGACTTGAAAACTACAATCACTTCATCGACATTTTTAGGCCCAAGCCCAATGTCTGCACAAATTCCAGAAGCAGTCACATCCTTTGAGGTGACAAATGGGTATGTTCCATGCCATAAAGATAGAAACGTGCCTTGTGTTCCCTCCACCAATACATTCTGATCGGATGCAATTGCTGCGTTTACTTCTGCAGGAACATCAACAATTAGTGAGGCTAGAGACTCTTCATCTTTGGCCATTTTAAGAATCCTCATTGCTCTGTCGGCATTTGCCGGACCAGTGCCTGAGCCTGTGCTTCCAATTTTTTCCTTGAGTTCACCCTTTGAATCGGCGGTAAGGTGTTTTTGTTCAATTATTCCGCAGTGCTTATCCACAAAAGACCTTCCTGCAGCCCCAAAATCACTTATCTCCTTTAGCAAAACCTCAGGATTAACCACCACTCCGGGGCCAATCATAACTTTGGCATTTTTATTTAAAAATCCACTTGGAAGCATTCGTACTTTGTAGACCTTGTCGCCATCTCTAATGGTATGGCCTGCATTTGGACCTGCTCCCCCACGGACTATTACAGTAGGGTTATCTTTTATTGCAAGATATGAAATAATTTTTCCTTTACCTTCATCTCCAAAAAAGCCACCAACGACTACGGTAGACGTCACGTTTTTCAGCGCAAATCTCGTTTATTTAAGCTAAAGTGCTTGCATCAGTTGATAAACAATGCTTTGGAGGCAGGCCCTACAATTCCGTTTCCGAATTTTGCAAAATTGTTCAAGACTTGGTTGGAGATATTGACGACACTTCCAGAGGAACAAAGGGCAGATCTTTTTGCAGCATACATAAAGGAGTTCTCATCTAGTCCTCAAAAATTAATTGCGTTTAACTTGGATGGAATACTGGAAATTTTCTTGGAATTGGATTCCCAAAAACAAGAAATCATTTCACAATCTGTTGGAAAAATAATCAACAGTTTTGATGATGAAACAAAAAGAAGATTGCTTGTCATTATTCCAGATAATGCACAGAAAAATCTAAAGATCTAGGCGTTAGGGTTTTCGTCTGGCTTTCTATTGTCTTCATTTGAATAATCGACAACATCTCCTTCTGGAGTTAAAACGCCGGCAAATATTTTTTCATGTTTTTTCAAAAGTTTTCTATGATCTGGCATGGACATGTCTAATCGCATCTCATTCATTACCATAACACGGTATTCTTTCCATTCGGCCCAACATTTGCCACATACCGGATATTTACTTTGGATTGGGTCTAGTTCCTCAGTCTCAGGTATGGAGTTTTTGCATTTTGTGCATGTCTGACTCATGTATTGAGGCAATCTGAAACTCCTTTTATCTTTTATCGGCACATTACAAATTAAAA
>JARRMG010000276.1:0-1847 GCA_037386265.1 Nitrosopumilaceae archaeon | reverse complement strand
TCTCTTTTTAATGATTTTGTGAAGGCCGATACCTTTTGTTCTATTTTATTCTGAGGCGTTTTTTCAATTAGTTTTAGAAAGGCACTTCCTACTATTACTGCATCGGCGCCAACCGAAATGTATTTTTTTACATCCTTTGGAGTGGAAACTCCAAATCCCACTCCTACTGGAACTCTTCCTTTGGTTTGTTTTTTTACCTCTTTGATTGCTTTTAGAGTATAATTTTTAATTCCTGTTTTGACTCCGGTTGTTCCATAAACTGCAACTAGATACAAGAATCCTGATGTTGCATCTGAAATTTTTTTAATTCGTTCTTTTGATGTATTTGGTGACACCAAAAATATTGTATCTGTTTTCCCTTTTGATGCATTAAGATACTCTTTTGATTCTTCAATTGACATATCGGGCAAAATAAATCCGTCAATTCCAGCCTTTTTAGCCTCTGATATGAATTTGGAATATCCCTTGTTATACAAAATATTGGTATATGTCATAAGGACCAATGGTGTGTCGGTAATTTTTCTACTCAAAGAATTTTCCATTCTTTGCTCCTTTCTCCAAAGACAACGTACTTGCATTTTGAATCACCGGACCATCAGCTAGAGGGTCTGAGAAAGGAAATCCCAATTCTATTATGTCTGCACCCCCCTTCACCAGTCCCTTTACAGCAGACATTGTTGCCTTTTCGTTTGGGAATCCGGCCATAATATATGAAATCAATGCCTTCTCATTTTTGGCATCCAACTCTGAAAATTTTTCTCTAATCCTTGACATTTTTATTCAAATAATTTTGTACTTCTTCGACGTCTTTGTCCCCTCTTCCTGAAAGTGTAACTACAATTGATTCGGACATTTTGTGTTTTCTTGCTACCTTAACTGCCTCTGCAATTGCATGTGCAGATTCCAAAGCTGGTATGATTCCCTCAGTTCTTGTTAATAGTAAAAATGCATCAATTACTTCTGTATCTGTTGCAGAGTGATACTTTACTCGTTTTTGATCTTTAAGAAAAGAATGCTCAGGTCCTACACCTGGATAATCAAGTCCTGCAGATATACTATGAGTTTCAGTGATTTGCCCTTCTTTGTCTTGGAGAAGATAAGTCAACATACCGTGCAAGACTCCCTTACTACCAGCTGAAAGTGTTGCGGAATGGAATCCTGATTTTAATCCCTTTCCAGCAGCTTCAACACCAATTATTTCTGCATTTGTGTCAACAAGTGGATAAAATGTTCCAATTGCATTTGATCCTCCCCCAACACATGCAATTACACTGTCTGGTGTTTTATTATGAAGTTTTTTCATTTGTGCTTTTATCTCCTTTCCAATAACACTTTGAAAGTCCCTTACCATGACAGGATAAGGATGTGGGCCCACTGCTGAGCCTAAAAGGTAGTATGTGTTTTCTACATTTGTTATCCAGTCTCTTATTGCCTCATTAATTGCATCTTTGAGTGTTTTTGAGCCTGAATTTACAGGATGAACCTTGGAACCAAGCATGTTCATTCTAAAGACATTTAGCTTTTGTCTTATGGTATCCTTGTAACCCATGTATACTTCGGATTTCATTCCTAGGGCTGCACAAGCCATCGCTGTTGCTACCCCGTGTTGACCCGCTCCGGTTTCTGCGATAATTCTTTTTTTGTTCATTTTTCTTGCCAGTAGTGCTTGGCCTAGTGTGTTGTTAATCTTGTGAGCTCCTCCATGAAGTAAGTCCTCTCTTTTGAGATAAATTTTAGCCCCTCCAATTTTTTCTGTAAGGTTTTTGGCAAAATAAAGTGGGGTGGGTCTTCCCGCATATTGTTTGAGATAATAGTCTAACTCTTTTTTGAATTTCTTAAGTATGAAA
>JARRMG010000275.1:0-1324 GCA_037386265.1 Nitrosopumilaceae archaeon | reverse complement strand
ATACCACTTTGACTCAATACAACCCACACCAACACAACACCAATCTCTCAGACTCAGCTGTTTCAGATGATCACTACACCAATGCCATCATCTGTGCACACCATGACATCCCCTCAAACTGTCTGTCAGCAACAGCTAATACCACTTTGACTCAATACAACCCACACCAACACAACACCAATCTCTCAGACTCGGCTGTTTCAGATGGCAAATCAGTGAAATAATGTCAGTATTAGAGGAATATTGCACTATGCTGAGAAAATTTAGATATATTTTCCTGTTTTCTGATCTTCCTAAAAATTTCGTATGGCTTATAAAATAAATCAAAGATTTACAATTCATGGGTCTTTTCAAAAGAAAAAAAGATGATTCTGAAACAGACACAAAATGTAAGGAATGTGGTACCGATTTGCATGATCCTGAGAGATTAAAGAGGCACATGAAAAAAGCCCATGGAAATGTTCCTGCCAAAAAACTTGATCCTTCTTCTGGGGATGGCGGTACCTGGTAACTTTGGAACTTAACCATAGTCAGAAACTTGCATTAGGATTTGGAGGTGCCTTTATTGTTGCAGGAATTGTCTTATCTACTCTAGTATTTCCATTTTGGAATTTCATCCGAGAAGACGTCTATGAGGATGTTGTAATACTGAATAACGATAATGGAATTTGTTATGTGGATACTTTAGACGGTGTTCCTAAGACTATCGAAAACTGCATCTTAAAGGCTGGTGACAAAGCAACTATAAGGTTTGGTGAGGGTCTTGCGTGGGCTGAAATTGTTCAACCATAACAGCTGAAACTTATATCTTAAAATCCCTTCACAAAATCATGGAATGCATTTTTTGCAAAATTTCAAATGGTGAGATTCCAACACATAAAATTAAAGAAACAACTCACTCTATTGCCTTTTTAGATGCGTTTCCATTAACCAAGGGACACACTTTGGTAATTCCTAAAAAACATCATGAAAAAATACAACATTTATCTGCCGAAGAAAACTCGGACCTGTTTTCAACTGTACATAAAATAATTTCCAAAGTTGATACACTAACTGGTGCGACTTTGGTGGCAATCCACAATGGAAAGGAAGCTGGACAAGAAATCCCTCATGTTCACATTCATCTTGTTCCAAGGAGTCCTAATGATTCGGGGGGACCAATCCATTGTTTATTTGACTCTACTCTGAATGTATCTGATTCAGAAACAAATGAAATTTTTGAAAAACTAAGAGATTAAAATGGATATAGTTTTTCTCTTGTATCCTTGTTTTCTACTTTGATTGCTTTAGTAGGACAAGTTTTTGCAGCATTCATAATTTTGTT
>JARRMG010000274.1:0-1326 GCA_037386265.1 Nitrosopumilaceae archaeon | reverse complement strand
GACTTGAAGGAGTGTAGGCCATATCTGAAGATAGATTCTCGGTGAGTTCATCAATTAAGTTTGCTACTTGTTGTTCGGAAAGTAATTTTGCTATAAGTGCAGGATCTCCTCTAGTTCCACGAATGTAATTACTTACTGCTGCTTGTGTAACTCCCAACATTTTTGAGATTTCCTCCTCTCTAACATTGTGATCTTCAGCTAATTTTTTAGCAAGAATTGCCCGCAGGGCTGGAATCAAGGTTTTTGATTCAATCTCTGCAGGTAGTAACATAAATCCAAAAGTATTGTCTACTGGATTTAAAGTTTCCAATAAAGAATTGGAGGGAATAGAGAAAATTTTGAAAGGTTGTGGCTAACCTCATATAGCTTTGAAGAAATGATTTTTTGTTGAATGAAATTTCTGAACAATTATTTGATAAACTAAAAAGTTCTTGTGAGAAATGTGTTGCAGATACAATTTCACTTTCAGGAGGGCTTGATAGCTCCATTTTAGCATATTACCTACAAAAAAGAAGACCAAAAGTAGTTAGTGTAATTGCAAAAGACTTTGAGGCAAGTGATCTGACGTATTGCCAGATGGCAGCTCAAGAATTTGATTTGCCATTAACAATTTACAAGGTAGAAACAGAAAAAATTTTAGAGGCCATCGAAGAGACGATTAAGATCCTCAAGAACTTTAATGATATCGAGATAAGAAATAACATAGTAATGTATCTGGCCCTAAAGTGGGCCAAAGAAAACCACTCCAAGGGAATCATTACAGGAGATGGAGCCGATGAGTTATTTGCAGGGTATAATTTTCTATTAAAAAAACCAAAGGGAGAACTTCAGGAGGAAATTAAAAGGATTTTTTCCATAATGCACTTTCCTACCCAAAAAATTGGAAATGCGCTCGGTGTACCAGTAGAGTCACCATTTTTAGATGAATCTTTTGTGAAATTTGCTTTGAGCATACCAGTAGATTTGAAAGTAAATACCATGAATGGAAAAAAGTACGGTAAATGGATTTTACGAAAAACATTCGAAGGAAAAATCCCACAAAAAATTTTGTGGAGAGAAAAATCTCCAATGCAAGAGGGTGCGGGGACCAGCAACCTTGAAGGGTTGTTTGAAAAAATGATTTCAAATGAATTATTTGAAAAAAATAAGGAAGGGATTTATAAAAATCACGGAATCAAAATAAGAACAAAAGAGTCGATGCATTATTTTGATATTTTCCAAAAATACTTTGGAATACACCAAATTTCAAAAGATGTCGAGCAAGCGTGTCCTTACTGTCATTTTAACTCTAAAAATTCTAAATTTTGCAGGATGTGTGGGGCCTTT
>JARRMG010000273.1:0-1342 GCA_037386265.1 Nitrosopumilaceae archaeon | reverse complement strand
CAACCTTCGACGTGTAATAAAAGAGGGGGATACAATAGTAGGAGATACTACAAGAGTAATAAAACAAGAAAAAGACTTTTCAAGACCAGACAAAGGAGAAAGAATTAAAGTAAGAATAGCATTGAAAGTTGAAAAAATCTCTCTTGATGATGTTATAGATAGATTGAGAATTGGTGGAACCATTTCTGAATCAAGTAATGAACTTGTTCCACATGGAACACATCATTCATTTATTCTAAAGGTAAATGATGGAATTACAATCTCAAAAAATACATGGATGCCCATAGAGACAAAATTAGTCGAATCAAATACCAAGCAAACTGGTTTTTTGTTAGTTGCAATAGATTCAGGTGAGTGTGGAATTGCAAGACTGCAAGGAACCCATCTACAATTTGTTCCAAATATTTATTCAGGATCAGGAGGTAAAAGATACAAAACAAGCTTCAATATTGAAAAATTTTTTCAGCAAATACAGCAGGCACTTCTTGCAGCTATCAAAAGTGACGATTCAATAATAATTTTTGGACCTGGAGAAACAAAGAAAAAATTTGCTAATTTCCTTCAAAACCCCCAAACTCAGACATATAAAATTCAGGTAATAGAAGGGATTGATTCTGGAGGAGAAGATGGAATATACAGTTTTACCAAGTCTCAAGCAATGAAAGAAATAATGTCTGAGAGTAAACTAGCCAAAGTTTCTATTATTATTGATGAGATTATGGTCATGGCAAATAAAAAAAGTCGTAAATTTACAATGGGGTATGATGAAACATTGAAAGCAAATACATTTGGGGCTGTGGATTCGCTAGTTTTTTCAGATAAAATAATTCAGACACACGATGAAAAGGAAATTATTGATTTTCTCAACGATGCAGAAAGTAAGGGTGTAAGGACTTATGGAGTTGACTCTTCTACTGACATAGGCCTAAGGGTAACTGGGCTAGGTGGAATTGTCTCAATTTTACGATTTCCTATTGAATCTTAATTTGTTGAATCAACTAACCAATCTAAGTAGGGTTTGTTAATTGATGTGATATCAATTTCCGCTATTTCAGGTACATCATAGGGATGAGTTGATCTAATTTTTTCCTTGAGAATTTTTTTGTTTTTATCAGTTGTCTTGAATAGTGCCAGGTATTCAGAGGTATTCTCGATTTTGCCTTCCCATGCGTAAATGGATGAAATTTTTGTAATGTTTACACATGCCACTATTTTTGATTTTACAAGTTCATTTGCAATCTTGACTAGAGATTTTTTGTCTGGATAAGTTGAGACAATTATTGTAGTCCTCATAGTAAACGATAAATGGCCGAGGTTTAAAAAATTAACAATTAGTTTGGAA
>JARRMG010000272.1:0-1347 GCA_037386265.1 Nitrosopumilaceae archaeon | reverse complement strand
TTATTTTCCAAGTGCATCTTCATTGCTTTTAGTAATGTTTCAGCTTCTAATCTTTGCCCTTTTGCTTTAATCTCTTCTAGTGAATCATTTGGATCTACCTCAAAAGAGTCTTGAAAAATTATTGGTCCTTGATCTAAGTTTTCTGTTACATAATGGGAGGTAACGCCAATAATTTTTGTTCCCCTTTCATAAGCTTGTGCATAAGCCAATGCTCCGGGAAACGCTGGAAGAAGAGATGGGTGAATATTGATAATTCTATTGGGGTATCTCCAAACAAAGTTTGGAGTAAGAATCCTCATGTATCTTGCTAATACAATCAAATCAATATTGTATTTTTTACATACTTCGATAATTTTTGATTCTGCTTTTTCCTGAGATTTCTCTTCAATTGCAATAAAAGGAATTTTTGCTTTCTTTGCCAAGGGTTCAAGTGTTTTTTCGGTTCCTATTATTACTGAAATATTTCCTTTCAAAGATTTCTTTTTTGAAGCTGCAAGAATTGTTTCAAGGCAAAGGGGTTCTTTTGTTACAAATATTGCGATATTTTTTTGACTAGTGGTTTCATGATGTGTATTGACATCCATTTTCTCTTTTTTTGCAAGTTTCTGAATTTCAAAATCAAATTTTTCTGCATTGATATTTTTTGTAAAAGATGCTTCTAGATACATTCCAAAAAGACCCTTGATTACATTTTGATTTACTTTCTCAATGTTTCCTCCCATAGAAAATACAAAATTAGTAAACGATGCAACGATTCCTTCCCTGTCTGCACCTACAACTGTAATTCCAATAACTGTTTTTTTCAAGACTTTCTTGCTGAATGTTTTCTCATTATTAATCATTCACAGAAAATAGAATCAGATGCGGGAGGTGGGATTCGAACCCACGAACTCCTAAGAGATAGGGTCCTAAGCCCTACGCCTTTGGCCAGGCTGGGCGACTCCCGCAACGGAGGTGCCACTAGACACAAATTTATCTATTATTGAACATAAGTATGGCACAATTCTTTGGGACAAATGGAATTCGTGGAGTTTTCAAAGAAGATTTCACTTTGGAGTTTATTCACGACATGACTTTAGCTATTGGAACATATTTCAAAAAGGGACCTATACTAATCGGTTATGATGGAAGAGATTCAAGTCCTGTAATAGCAAAAACTGTATGTTCTGCACTAAACTATTGCGGTCTTGATTGTAATGATGCGGGTCTTGTACCTACCCCGTGTTTAGAATACGCAGTAAAAAAATTAGGATATAATGGTGGAATAATGATCACAGCATCACATAATCCTCCTCAGTATAATGGAATAAAACCTGCCGCAAAAGATGGGGTTGAAATTTCTAGGGA
>JARRMG010000271.1:0-1352 GCA_037386265.1 Nitrosopumilaceae archaeon | reverse complement strand
AAAAAATCCCATCCAAGCTGTATCCGTCTCGTCCTAGATATCCAAGAGAATCGGCTCGTTTTGCAAATGTGTAAATTGATTCATCAATTGGATCAGTTGTGATTTTTAAATTAACTAGGGCCTCATCTACTACACTGTCAGAAAGAGATTGCCCCATGTGAGTATTCATAAATTCATTAAAAATAATTCTAGTTTCTTGAGGATTGTCATTTATCCAGTTTGCTGTTTGTTGGTGAGATTCTAGCCAGTCAGATATTATTTCTGGATGGGTTTCAACATATTGCAATCGTCCGATAAGTAAGACTGAAGCAAATTGTTTTTCTGGCCAAAGGTCTTCTTCAAAAAATAATCTATTGCCATCAAGTTCTTGAACTAGTATTGTTGCCCAAGGTTCCGGAACCCATGCACCATCAATTTCTCCTTTAGTAAACAATGTGTAAATATCAGGGTTTGGAATATTCAAAACAACTACTTCTCCCCCTTTTTCAAATGGTTTTAATCCATTTTCTGAAAGATAATTCCTCAGAGATACGTCCTGAGAGTTTCCGATTTGTGGTGCTGCAATTCTCTTTCCTGCAAAGTCCTCAACAGAATTTATGTCCGAGTCAGGATGAACAATAAAACTTGCACCGCCACTTGCAGCCCCAGATAGAATGACAACATCATGATGTTCAGACTTTAAAAATCCGTTAATTGCAGGACCTGGTCCCACATAGGCAATATCAATAGAATTTGCAAATAAGGATTCAATTACTTGAGGTCCGCTATCAAACAGTTTTGGATCTATAGTAGTTTTATTCCCTAGATTTTCCTCAAAGAATCCTTTTTCCATACCAACAACTGGAATAGCATGACCAATGTTTGGAAAAAATGCTACCCTGAGAGAATTTTCTCTTGATTCTGTATCAGAATCAGATGCAATTCCAATTGATAAGGCCAGTAGAATCACCGCTATTCCTGCTAAAATAGCCTTGCCAATTTTCATAAAACAGCGTTATATTTGACGGATAAATAATCATCGAATTTTAGCTCAAGCTAGTCAGAAATTTTCAGCCCAAAAATTTTGAGTACCACCATCACAAAAGATAAATTCGAAATTACGTCCGAAAAGTTGTTTTATGACTCAAAAAGGAATTTTAGCATTTTCTGGAGGATTGGACACTTCAGTTGTTGTAAAATATTTGCAAGCAGAACACAACATGGATGTAATAAAAAATTCTGATTGGATAATTGACCTGGGACCAGAAGGTGGAGATGAGGGAGGAAGGATAGTGGCCACAGGAACTCCTGAGGAGTTAGCCAAGGCACCAGGGAGCTATACTGGAAAATATCTTAAAAAATTAATTAAAAAA
>JARRMG010000270.1:0-1374 GCA_037386265.1 Nitrosopumilaceae archaeon | reverse complement strand
CTCCAGACATCATAAAAGAAATTAGGGAAGAAATCCCAAATTTTAGATTCAATTATGACGCAGAATTAATCTCCAAAAAATTGCTTAGACAAGGAAAAAGTGGAGATCTGGCTTCATCTGTAAAACGTTGTATGAAAGAAATTGAAGGAGCCTTTTCAGTTGCAGGACTAACAGAAAAAGGAGAACTTTTTGCATTCCGTGATCCTCATGGAATAAGACCACTTTGTTGCGGTTGCAGTAAAGATAAAACAACATGTGCCATATCATCAGAATCTGTAGGTCTTGATATTAATAGCTTTGATTTCAACTTCGAAGTAGATCCGGGAGAACTAGTTATCGCCCAAAAAGATGGTTTCACAAGAAAACAACTTTGTAGTGAAGAACGAAAAGCAATGTGTGCATTTGAATTTGCTTACTTTGCAAGACCAGACTCAAAGCTAGGTAATAGATACGTTTACGAAGTAAGAGAAGCTTTTGGAAGAAACTTCGCATGGGAGTACCCTGAAACAACAAGCAAAGTCGATATGATTATTTCTATGCCCGAAACAGGAAACGATGCAGCTTTTGGATATCATGAATTAACTGGAATTAGATGGGAAAGAGCATCTAGACGTCATAGATATGTAGCTGAAAGAGCGTTTATCCTACTTTCAGATGAACGGTACAGTACCATTGATCGCAAAATCAATATCGTTGATCATAAATTTACAGGAAAAAACATTGCAGTAGTAGATGATAGCATTGTCAGAGGAGATACCACGAAAGTTGTGGTTAATAAACTTCGACAAATGGGAGCCAAAAAAGTTTACTTGTTCATTACATTTCCAAGAATTATTGGTCCATGTTTTTATGGCGTAGACATGGCAACTTATCGTGAATTGATTGGATCACAACACGACCCAGAGGAGATTGCAGAAATAGTTGGAGCAGACGGCGTTAATTACCAATCAGTTGACGGATTAATCAAAGCCACAGGATTAGAAAAAGAAGATCTATGTTTAG
This sequence comes from Nitrosopumilaceae archaeon, assembly GCA_037386265.1. Classification (GTDB taxonomy): domain Archaea; phylum Thermoproteota; class Nitrososphaeria; order Nitrososphaerales; family Nitrosopumilaceae; genus Nitrosomaritimum. Next base: position 372 of record JARRMG010000270.1, on the reverse strand, counting down.
GATGCATCACAGGGCAATATCCAACCCCATTAGCCCAGAAACTAGCTGATGAGATGAAAGAAAGATTCGAGAGTGGATACACCGAAAAAGGAAGAATTTACGAAAATTCCATAGATTAATTTATTGGTGAACATAAATGGAAAAAGTGGGAATATTAGTTGTTTCATACGGCTCAAGAGCAGCTGCAATTATTGACACTTTTAAACATAGCCAAGAGTACCTCACTAAATTCTATATAGTAGACAAACAGAAAAATCCTTTTAATCTAAAAAATGCAGAAAAACATATAGTTATTTCAGATTTCAATTTAGAAGAAATTAAAAAATTTGCAAAAAAATATCAAGAAAAAATAGACTTTGGTATTGTTGGTCC
>JARRMG010000269.1:0-1393 GCA_037386265.1 Nitrosopumilaceae archaeon | reverse complement strand
CGGGGGTTCAAATCCCCCTCCCGGCGCTTTGATATTTCATGCTTCTATTACATATGGAAAATCTTATTCAAATTCGTTCTTTTTCAGACGGAGAGGAATCAGTTTTGGCTATGTTGGTTTATTCTATTCTAACAGGAATTGCTTCAATTGTTCTATTCAAGAATAAAGAAATGTCCTGAGAATTAGGTTCAAATTCCTGAGGGGGATTATGCGATGAGTTTAATTCTCCTTTTAGTATGATGCTTGAAAAAATTATTGGAGCATTTCTCTATCTGACAAATCTCTCTAAGAGATTTGAATCTCATTGCATCATTTTTTCATGCGTAAAAACCACAATTCTGAAATAAAACCGAGTGCTCCCGTCGGGATTTGAACCCGAGATCACTGCCTTGAGAGGGCAGTATGCTTAGCCGGACTACACCACAGGAGCTTGATGAAAACGAGTTATGTTCTTAATTTAAAGGAAATGCTTGCACATTGAATTCTTTAGTAAATTTTAGTGAGTTTGATACTTTATACAAATTTTGTATGTTTATTGTCTGTGGACTTTGGAGAACTAATTACTCAAAACAATTGGGAGGGGTATCCAATTGGTCTTGGTGGCTGTAGGACTTTTGATACTTCTTTTGACATGTGTGATTATGATATTTCGGTATTTGATGATAAATCCAAAAATGATGAAATTATCAAATACAAAAATAATTTTGTAAAAATTCACCATGGAAAAATTTCTGAATCTCAATCAAAAAATCTGATTCAATATGATGGGATGCAAATTATTCAAGACGAGTCATGGGATCTTAGAATGCTCTTATCCAAGGTTAAAGAAAAACGATTAACTCTTTACAAGGATTATGCAAAAAATTCTCTCCTCGAATCAGTTTTTTGTTGTGAGAAAGCAAAAAAAGGAATTGATTTCTAACTAGCAACATTAAATTACGCACAAATTAGTCATAGAAGAAATGTCTACAGAAATTCAAGAGATGCCTGAACAGGGTGAAATTGTTCTTGCAACTGTAACTAAAGTGATGGATCATGGGGCATATGTGACGCTAGATGAATATGAAGGAATTCAAGGATTTTTGCATATTTCTGAGATTGCTCCTGGATGGATAAGATCAATCAATCGATTTGTTAAAGAAAATGAAAAAAAGGTTCTACTCGTAAAAAAGGTCAATCCAAGTAGAGGTGACATTGATCTTTCACTTAAACAAGTATCAAAAGATCAAAAAAAGCACAAATTAAAAGAAGTGAAGAAATTTGAAAAAGGAAAAACATTATTGAAAAATGTTCAAGATAAAGCAAAACTATCTGACAAGGAAATTGAAAAATTAGAAGACGATATTTATTCAAATTTTGATTCTGTATATGACGCTTTCATTGAAATTGGACG
>JARRMG010000268.1:0-1976 GCA_037386265.1 Nitrosopumilaceae archaeon | reverse complement strand
TGAAAAAACTCCAGCCATGGCAAATGGAGTCTTTGAGCATATTCCGTTTAAAGACGGAGAGTTTGATGCAGTTTTGTGCGGGTATTCACTTCGAGATGCAATTAATCTTAGAATCGCAATATCAGAGATTCATAGAGTTTTGAAAAAAGGTGGAAGATTTGTGATCGTGGATTTGGGAAAACCTGATGAGGCTTTTATCAGGTTTGGTGTATCATTTTACCTTCGAGCAATACTTCCAATACTTGCGCTTATTGCAGGTGGAAGACTTGGGCTCAAGTTTGCTACTTTATATGGGACCTACAAAAGATGGCCCAAAAATAAAAAATTAGAAGAACTGCTTTTGGAGAAATTCTCCAGAGTAGAGTTTGAGAAAGATCTTATGGGCGGGGCAATAATGGTTGCCGCATACAAATGAAAAAGGCACTAATTCTTGTAAATTTAACAGGTCTAATTATTGGAATATCATATGGGCTTCATGGTCCAATACTTCCAGTCTTTGCAAAAAATGTCATTGGGGCAACTTATTCTGAGCTTGGTTTGATTGGACTTGCAAATTTTATTCCAGACAGGGTTAGAAACATCTCATGGTTTACAATGTTCTTTGTTTTGGGATTTATGATAGGGCCACTTTTGGGGACTGTAATTCTAGAAGAAATTGATTTTGCCTACAGATTGCTATTTCAGATAACTGCGTTTATTTTGGCGACAGCAATAATTACTGCTCTTTTGGTTTCAAGGAGAAATATTAAAGACCATCATGAGAAATTTTCAATCTCTTCAATTAAACAGATGAAAAAGTTTCCCGAAGTCATTATTCTTTTAATTTTTTGCACATCATCATTTGGAATTATTCTTTCAATTTATCCTGCTTTTCTAAATGATAACGGAATGTCTGATACTGACATTTTATTATTGTATTTTTCATTTGGGGTATCAAGAGTAATTTCCCTTGCACTTGCAGGAAAATTATCTCGGCATACAAGCAGGACCCTAATGTCGGCAACAATTGCAATCTCACTAGGTTTGGCACTTTCAGTTGTTGCAGATTCTATTTTTGTGTATGGTGCGGCTTTGGTTTTGATGGGATTTGGATTTAGCATATTTTTCCCGCTAACTTTGGAGATTATTTTGAGTAAAACTAGAAAAGGCATATCGGGCAAAATTATTGGAGCATATGAAACAGTTTTTGGGATAGGCTGGGCAATAGGTCCGACAATTGGAGGTCCTTTAACACAGTCCTTTGGTGATCAAGCCCCATACTTTGTGTTCTTCATTATAGGGATAGGAGTCAGTACTCTGGCTATTTTATCAAGAAAAAAACTAGAGCCCAGACGTATCCAGAGAATTTGAATTTGCCACAAAAAATTTGGAAAACATTAGGTTTAATTTCAAATAAAGGTATTTGATGTTATGATTGAACACTCTTTGAATATTGTGGGAAGTGAGTGGATAATCATAATTTTTGTTGCATTGATTCTCTTTTTGGGAACAGGGCAGATGCCAGGTGCTGCAAGGAAAATTGGAAAAGCCGTTGCCGAGTACAACAAGGCAAAAACTGATTTTCAAAATCAGTTAAAAGAACCATCTCATGACAGCGTGGGTATTTCTGGTCCTGTTGAAAATGAGAGACAGAAAAATGAAATCATTGCCAAATCACTTGGGATTAGGCCCGAGGGTAAAACAGACGATCAATTACAAAAGATGATTGCAGACAGAATCGGTCAAAAGAAAATCGACGATCCGGAGAATCAGAGACCAAACTAGTCAGAGGTTTTTACCCTGTAGAGGTTTTTATCTAATCGTTTTTTTGCAAATTTGTAATAGTCTGGAACGATCTCAAACCCAAGATAACGTCTCCCCAGAGATTTGCTTACAACTGCAACTTGGCCTGAACCCAAAAAGGGATCCAATACAATGTCTTTTTTCTTGCTAGAATATTGCAATATTTTTTCAATTAATTCAGAAGGAAGTTTTGT
>JARRMG010000267.1:0-1420 GCA_037386265.1 Nitrosopumilaceae archaeon | reverse complement strand
TCCAAGTGTAGCGTCAAGATCGACTATGTGAAGCATATCTGCCCCATTTTTTTCCCATTTCTGAGCAATCTCCACGGGTTTGCTGCTGTATACGGTTTTTTGTTTTGGATCACCCTTGTAAAGTCGAACCACTTGTCCATCCATCAAATCAATTGCAGGGATAATTTTCATTTTTTACACTCTTTTAGAAAATTTTCAATCATTATACTGCCCACTTTGCCGGACTTTTCTGGATGGAATTGTGTTCCAAAAAAGTTGTTCTTCTCTACTACTGCAGGAACTTTAATTCCATAATCAGACTCTGCAGTAATGACTTCACTTGATGCAGGCTTTGCCCTAAAGGAGTGAACAAAATACACCCAGGAACCATCTTTCACCCCTTCTAGAATTTTTCCAGGCTTTTTTATCTCCAAATCATTCCAGCCCATGTGTGGAACTTTGAGAGTTGGTGGCAGCTCAATTACTTCCCCATCAATCACATCAAGACCTTTCTCTTTTCCTTCTTCACTTTTCTCAAAAAACATCTCCATTCCCAGGCAAATTCCCAATACAGGGGTTGTGTCTTTAACATAATCCTGAAATTTAGTTTTAGAGTGTTCATTAATGCTTTTTATGGCAGGATCGAAATTACCAACCCCGGGCAACAAAAGTCCAGAATAGTGGTTTGGTTCATCAAACGTAGTAATTACATCAACTTGAGCTCCTGCTCTTTCTAAAGAATTTTTCAAGCTGAAAATATTTCCAGCTTTATAATCAAATATAGCTACACTTACCATTACATTGAACCTTTTGTACTTGGAATGCCTTTTTGTTTTTTATCATTTGAGGATGCAACTCTAAAAGCAACAGCAAGTGATTTTATTGCAGCTTCTACTTTGTGGTGGTCGTTTTCTCCATACTTTACAGTAAGGTGAATACAGCTGTTTAGGTTTTGAAGCAAAGATTGGAAAAAGTGTTCCAAATCCTCTTTTGATACGTCCTCGATTTTATTGCGTTTGATAGATAAAGTCAATTTCCAAAAGGGTCTTTTCACCAGATCAATTGATGCCTCTGCTAATGATTCATCCATTGGAACCGAAGCATAGCTGAATCTTGTAATTCCACTTCTATTTCCCAGCGCCTTGTCAATTGCCAGGCCAATAGTTATTGCAGTATCCTCAATTAAGTGGTGCTCAATTTTGTCATTTGATTTTGCTTTAACTTTAAGATCTAACATGGAGTGTTTTCCAAAAGAGGTGAGTAGATGATCAAGAAAGTTAATCCCTGTATCTATTGAAGTTTTTCCTACTCCATCCAAATTGACGGATACTGAAATTGTCGTCTCCTTGGTTTTGGTTACTTAAAGTTTGACCTGGAACTGAATGCGGGCACGTCCATCTAAACGGTCGTCGCCGGCAGCAATACCATTTTCGGTTTGAAT
>JARRMG010000266.1:0-1429 GCA_037386265.1 Nitrosopumilaceae archaeon | reverse complement strand
CTTTTCAGGTGGTAGACATTAGCAGTCTTGCAATTTCCCCCAAGATCATACTTACTATGCTAATGCGAATTGGTGGATGTGGGTTTTCCACTGCTGGAGGAATCAAAATATTTCGCTTGATTGACCTGCATGCTATGAGAGATTTGTTTTTGAGGAGAAACTGGTCAAAGGCAACAGTTGACAAGAAGAATGATTTTCTTGCTATATTGATCGTGATTTTTCTTTATCCTACAATTCCTCTTCTAGGGGCACTCTATCTTAGCAGTGAAGGTTATGACTTTTATGATTCGTATTTTGAAACAATTGGTGCAATTACCACAGCAGGTCTAGGTTCAGGAATATTAGGTCCAGCTCTTGATCCTTTAGGGAAGATAATAGCCAGTTTTCTTATGATACTTGGAAGGTTAGAAATTATTATTATAATATTCATGTTTGTGCCTAAATTTGTGAAGGCCGTCCAACCTAGAACCTAGATATTTTGATTTTTACAGAGAAATATGCAAATTTTACGAATTTTCTCTAAACTCAAACCCTCCTAATCAAAAAAATGTGAATTAACAAGGTTAATCATTCCCTAAATAATACGCAGGGGTAGTTATGATGAAACTAATTGCCAACTTCTCAAATTGTAACTAAAACTGAAAAATTTCAAGATAAAGAAAAAATTTCAATTTGCGATTTAACCAAAAATAACACAGCGGAAATTCTACAAAAAATTGAATACCAAATACCGATTTATCTTCAAGGGTATACAGATTTGTTTACAAAATATATTCATTCATTTAATTCTGGGTTTGGAGCATGTAGAATGTCAGAAAAGCAATTTTTTGATAAACTTGGAATTGATCATACTGTAATGGAAGAAGTTGCAAATTATTGGGATTTTGTTAAAAGTTTAACTATCATACAAATTGAAACATACTCAAAATTTATTCAAGATTATATGGATTTTAAATTATCCACAATAGATTCATGGGGCAAATCATTTTCATCTGCCTTAGATCATTATCAAAAGGCTATTGCAGATCTTGGTAAGAAGAAATTTATCGCATGATATTTTTGTTTCACTCAATTATTATAGCAAATTAAAATAACAATGTTAAGCAATTAATTAAAAAGGAAAAGACGTAAACTAGATGATCTAAAATGACTTTGACATTTGAACAAACTAATTTGCTTGATGTTTTTTGTAAGGTTATGTGTAATAAACCAAAAATCAGGTTTAAGTAATCCCCTTTCAATGATTGCTGACATATTTCTCGTTGATTCTAATCAATTCCGATTATTTTTGCCATTTTATGCCTCCTTTATATTTTTTAGTTTATTTTATAACAGTCTTTAAAATTCAAGGACAAGAGGTGATTGGTTTTCAAAAGGCATTGGCTTTATCTTTAAAAAATAATCTTGACTTACAAACTAATATTTTAAA
>JARRMG010000265.1:0-3117 GCA_037386265.1 Nitrosopumilaceae archaeon | reverse complement strand
CCTAAAACTTTCCAATGAAGACGCCACATCAATTGCAACCATTTTGAATGATTGAACAATTGGCCATTTATCAAGCTTCTTGAAAGACTCAATTAGTATCAAGGTGAATTTTGCTGTGCAGGCAGTGATGTTTTTATCCCAATGATTGATGATGAGGATCTTGAGTTCTGAGCCTGCTTAGAATTTTTATTTTAGAACAATCGCCAAAATTTGTGAAGTCCCTAACAGAGTACTTGGAATTTAAAGTGAAAACTCGTAGAGCCTTTGTAAATATCACCCCAGAAATTAGAAAATTAGTATCAAAAAGTAAGGTCCAAGAGGGACTTTGTCTTGTTAATGCCATGCACATTACAGCTAGCGTTTTCATAAATGATAATGAAAGGGGACTTCATCAAGACTATGAAAAATGGTTAGAGGGACTTGCACCACATGAACCAATTGAACAATATGATCACAACAAAACTGGTGAAGACAATGCAGATGCACACTTGAAAAGACAGATTATGGGAAGAGAAGTTGTAGTGGCAATTACAAATGGCGAATTAGATTTTGGTCCATGGGAGCAGATTTTCTATGGTGAGTTTGATGGAAGAAGACCAAAAAGAGTTTTAGTAAAAATTATTGGAGAATAATTATCCAAAGTCTGCGTCTCTTTTTTGACTCTGTGATTCGTTCTTTCTTGCTGCATCTCTAAATGCATCATCATGATTTTGAGGACCATGACCACATTTCACACAAGCTACCTTGTAACCATTTTCATTTTTTTGATAAGTTTCACAACCACAAAAACATGCCATATTTTTTCTATTCTATGTGATGATATATCTTTTGGGTTAATGAAATTAGTTTAGTCCTGAGTTCCAACATCACAACATTCACCTAAAGGAATATCGTGATCATGAGGACATTTTCTTGGGTGCTTTAACATTGTGCACAAAGCATCTGTAAATTGTTTGTTCATGTGATGTTCAATTCCACAAACCATTTCTTCATCAATTTCAACTTTGAGTGCACTATCCATTAGAACTTCTAAGAGTCGGCTGTTTCTCATCATACTTGCACCAATCTGCACTACACTAGGCTGTCTAACATTAAGCATTTTAGCAATTGTGCTGATTTTTACCTCTCCACCCTGTTCTTTTATATGCCAAATGGCTTTGAGGTACATTTCAACATGTTCTGCTTCTGCTGTTCCAACAAAGAGAGTTTCATCACTTATTGAGTCCATGTTATACCTTCTTTGAATCTTTTAATAAATATTCAAAATATTCTCGCGCAAAAACAGCTAAACCTGCATGATCTGCCCATATTGCAACAATTTCATTTGTTTTAACATCTCCTCTTTCTGGACCTAGTAAAATTACGACATATCGTTTATCAGAAATTATTCCTCCTCCAAACAATCCTTTTTTTATTTTAACTGTTGCAACTCTTTTGATTGCAGTTATAGATTCTTTATCCATTTTATCCGACGTTAGAAGAGTAATGTCAACTCCTTTATCATGAAGTAATCTTAGTTTTGGTAAAGCAAGTTTTACTAATTCTTGTCCAGCTTCTGGTATCGCAATCATTACTTCGTTTCTGCAGGATTCCACCATTTCCAATATTTTCGTAGTAATGTTTACCGCTCCTGAAAGCACCCAAATATCTGGTTTCTCACTTGTCCCACTTTTTTCGTACCTCAAAGCCATTTGGCATATAAAAGAACAGGGTGGAGAGGTAAAAATCAGCACAATTGCTAAAATGCTTAATGTTAGACAGCCTAGTGTAGTGCAGATTTTGCAAAATATTTTGTAGGTCTTGAATCATCTGATCCTATCCATCCTTTCTCTTCAAGTGTACCTAAAACCTCATAAATCTTAGAATATGGAACTCCTGATTTTTGGCTAAGATCAGATGCTGTCAGTTCACCATCTTTCAACAGTGAGGTAAAAGTTCTAATTTCGTAACTGGTTAATCCGATCTTTTCTAAAGCACGACGAGTCTTATCGGAGATGTTCATGCGATCTAATCGTTACGCTTTGGTATTTAAATCAGGTATGCCTATAACCTAAATTCCACACGGGGGCTAGTGTGAAATGGATTATATACTATTTTAGAAATTTTTCAAACATACAATGGCATTAATTCAGATTTCAAACCAATCAACAAAAAATTTAGGCAAGAAATCCACTATTAGATTCACTCAAAGCATTTGCCCTGACTGTAATATGATTTTGGATGCTGAAGTATTTGAGAGAGACAATCAAGTCTTTATGTCAAAAATTTGTCCTACACACGGTGAATGTGAGGAATTATACTTTGGTTCTTATGAAATGTACAAAAAATTCAGTACCTACTGGGTAGATGGCAAAGGGGCCCATGCTCCAAATGTAATGATTGATAAATGTTCATGCCCAAACAATTGTGGATTATGCTCAAATCACTTATCTCACAGTGGATTGGCAAACATGATAGTAACAAACAGATGTGACTTGACATGTTGGTATTGCTTCTTTTATGTTAAGAAAGGTCTTGAAGGCGCTTACATGTATGAGCCAGACCATGAACAGGTTCGGGGAATGATGAAGACTCTAAAAGCGGAAAGACCGATTCCTGGAAACTCTATGCAGATTACTGGTGGAGAGCCAATGCTAAGGGAAGACATTACTGATCTTATCAAAATAATGAAAGAAGAAGGAGTAGACCATATTCAAATGAATACTAATGGTATCCGACACGCTATGGATCCTGAAGCTGCAAGAGAAGTAAGACTTGCTGGATGTAACAACTTGTATCTTAGCTTTGATGGCGTAACTGCAAGAACTAATCCTAAAAACCACTGGGAAATCCCTTATGCTCTTGATAGTTGTAGAAAAACAGGTACTACAGTTGTATTTGTTCCAACAGTAATCAAATCAATTAATGATCATGAATTGGGTGGTATTATTAGATATGCACAGAAAAACATGGATGTAGTTCATGCTGTTAACTTCCAACCAGTTTCACTAACAGGCAGAATGGGAAAATCAGAACGTGAAAAATATAGAATTACGGTTCCGGATTGTATTCAAAGAATTGAGGAGCAAACAAACGGTGAGGTTACCGTCGATGATTGGTTCCCAGTACCAAGTTGCA
>JARRMG010000264.1:0-1443 GCA_037386265.1 Nitrosopumilaceae archaeon | reverse complement strand
TCACAATTTACAATATATCTTCTTGCAACACGAAACATTTCTGGTATTGCTTTTTCAAGCTCTTCATTAGAAACACAATTCAAAAATTTATGAGTAAAAATAATGTCAATAGAAGAATCCAAAAAGGGCAAATCTGTTATTGTTCCTTTCTTAAAATCAATTTTTGGATTTCTCTTTTTTGCATAATCCAAGGCCAAATCATTCAAGTCAACTCCATGTACCTCAATAGTATCTGGAAATAATCGCAAATCAACACCAGTGCCACATCCAACCTCTAATACACTTGTACAGCGCAATGAAATTGTCAAATCTCTGATAAATTTAGCAAACTCTTCATTGTACCTCGATTCATTTTCTTTGGCGTAATTGTCCCAATATTCTTTATCGTAACGCATATGATTTCATTTGCATTCCTGTATTTGTTACTTGGTCTAGTGTTGACACTTACACGGAATCATTTTTGTGTCAAAAGTACAATCGTGAGGACCATCTGATTTTCCATCAATTGGAATCTATTTCATACAGTCCTCATGTCTACCTTTTCTGCAAAACCAGCAAATCTTGTCTGTACTTCCAGGAGCGCAAGTTTCCATATCATAACTTTCAAAATTGTCTGTAAAAAGCTTCTGAACTAAATAAAGGTCAACCAGGGCAGAAATCTTTCATCCCTTGCCATAACTACCTCTGTAAACGATTTTTGTAATGCTTTTGTTATTTTGCCCATCTTCCCGTTACCAATCTTTACTTTATCGACTTGTGTTACTGATTTTACTTCAGCTGCTGTTCCTGTCATAAAGATTTCATCAGCATTATACAAGTCATCTCTTTCAAGATCTCTTTCGATAACAAAGCCTCCATTCTCCTCAATAATTTGAATTACGCTATCTCTAGTTATTCCTTCTAATCCGCCAGCAGATAAAGGAGGTGTCTGAATTACATCATCTTTTATCACAAAAATATTTTCAGCGCTTCCCTCTGCAACTTTTCCTTGCCAGTTTAACATAATTGCCTCATCATATCCATTCTCAAGTGCTTCTACTCTTGCAAGCGCTGCGTTAGAATAATTTGGAGCAGCTTTTGCTTGCATGGGTTGAGACCGCGAATCAATCTTTATCCAACTAGAAACCTTACATTTTGCTCCAGAAAATTTTCCAGCTTTTGATTCTCCCATTGCCCACTCCCAACAAGCAATTGACACATCTACTTTATTGTGAGTTGGAGTAAGACCCATTGTTCCATACCCATAATAGGCAAGAGGTCTTATGTAACATTCTTTTAACCCGCTCCCCTTTACTGTTTTTAGAATTGCATCTGAAATTTCTTTTTTTGAAAACTCCATCTTCATAGAATACAATTTTGCTGATTTGAAGAATCTGTCTACATGTTCTTCAAGTCTAAAAATGGCAGAGCCTTTAGGAGTGTTATAGCATCTAATTCCTTCAA
>JARRMG010000263.1:0-1446 GCA_037386265.1 Nitrosopumilaceae archaeon | reverse complement strand
CAGAACAAGCAATCAAAGAAAACTGCATAGTAGTTTTGCCTACAGGTCTAGGAAAGACAGCAATTGCTCTTCAAGTGATTTCGGAGTTTTTATCAAAAGGTAACGGAGTGTTGTTTTTGGCTCCAACCAGGGTTCTTGTGAATCAACATTATGAATTTCTAAAAGAAAATCTTACAATAGACGATATTGGGCTCATCACAGGAGAAGATCTTATTCAAAAAAGAACCAATCTTTGGAACAACAGCGTAATTTGTGCAACCCCAGAAATTGCAAAAAATGATTTAGACAGACAGATAGTTTCCCCAGAACAATTTGGCTTGGTAGTATTTGATGAAGTACACAGGACAGTAGGAGATTATGCTTATTCTGGAATTGCAGAAAGACTTGCCAACTCAAATGCAAGAATATTAGGTATGACTGCAACCTTGCCAAGTGAAAAAGACAAGGCAACAGAAATTTTAACTAAATTAAAAATTTCCCGAGTTGCAGAAAGAACAGAAGACAGTGAAGATGTAAAACCATACATTCAGGAAACCAATACAGATTGGGTTACAGTTGATCTCCCACCAGAAATGAAAGCAATTCAAACATTGTTAAAATTAGCTTTAGATGAAAGATATGATACATTGAGGAAATACGGACTGCAGTTAAACGGACAACAGTCCCTGTCAGCCCTTCTAAGATCGAGGCAATTTGTCTTGCGACAAAATAGACGATGTGCAAAGCCGCTGTTTACTGCCATTAGAATTCACTATGCACTTAACATGTTGGAGGCGCATGGGATAACCCCATTTTTGAAGTTTTGTGAGCGTGCTCAAGCAAAAAAAGGAGTTGGAGTAAAGGAGTTATTTGAAGTGGATCCAAATTTCACCAGAGCAATACACCTTGCAAAAAGTGCACAGTCTAAAGGAATGGAGCATCCAAAAATCCAAAAACTAGATGAAATCCTAAAAACAATTTCTGGCAAAGCTTTGATTTTTTCCAGCTACCGGGATTCAGTAGACATCATCTACAAAAAATTAACTGAGATGGGATTATCAGCTGGAATTTTAATTGGAAAGGCAGGAGAAGCAGGACTAAAACAAAAAAAGCAGATTGAAACGGTTCAAAAATTCCGAGACGGAGAATTTAACATACTCGTTGCCACAAGAGTAGGAGAAGAAGGATTAGACATTTCTGAAGTAAACCAAGTTATTTTTTATGACAACATTCCAAGTTCGATTCGATTCATCCAAAGGAGAGGAAGGACAGGAAGAAAAGACACCGGAAAACTAATTGTTCTTATGGCAAAAGACACCATAGATGAAAGGTATTATTGGATTGGAAAAAGGAAAATGACTGCAGCCAAATCCATGGGAGAGAAAATGACACAGACATTAAAGAACAATACCAAAAAGACTGGACTTGATGCCTTTCTTTAAATTTTAAACTCCCCGTACACTTTTT
>JARRMG010000262.1:1477-3088 GCA_037386265.1 Nitrosopumilaceae archaeon | reverse complement strand
AAAAAATTAAGCCGTTTTTAGGAACAAAATTGCAGGCATCAAACTCATTTACAGGACCATTCCAGTATGGAAATAATCAAAGAAACGTCATTAGTCAGTTTATCATCATAAACTTCTATTCAGGATATCAATTTTCAAAAATCTCTAGTCATCTAAATTCCATTAATTTGCGACAACATGCATAAAGCCTATTCAAATTGAAGACGTAATATTAGAACAACCTTATTTGTTTCGCAAATTCAAAATTATCTCAAAAATAGTCGGTAGAATCTTTAACACCATAAATCTAGATTTTGCTTAAAGTTCCTAATCTGTTTAGGATTTTGAGAAATTTTATTATTTAATTTCCATATGACATGTGTTGCAAACGAGATTTTCGCTTGAATCATCAAAGACTAGAATTGTTTTTCCACCATAAAAAAACGGGTTAAAAATTATAAAAAATCTAATAAACCACCTGGGTCAGAAATAAACCAAATGGTTTACTAAATCTGGATTTAAAACAGTCATCGTATTTTTTCTAAAAATTTTCTTTTTTGTCCCCATTTGTCAACCAACAGAAATACGAGAGTTTTTCCAGATAAAATCAAAAAGGTCAGAACACCAACCAATAAACCTCTCATCCTTGCTAAACAAGGTTGTATTTGTATCTGGAACTCCGTTTAGATCTGGGAACATCACCATGGCAGATTGATTAGATAGATAGGGCAGAAAATTGAGATTCTTTGCAAATTTAACCTCGATCGTTTTCTTAAAATTTAATTCTGTCTTATTATTTTTACCAAACAATTCATTCCCATCCTGTGAAGTTTTATCCTGCGTTGAAATGCATTGTATCTTTTTGGAATTAGAAAGTAATTTTGAAAGAGAGATTTGAGTGGTTTCAAAATACCTCTGCCAATCAATGAATTTTGAATATTCAGTTGATTCTTCAAGGATCTGATGTAGTTTTTTTATTATTTTTGGCAATCCAGAAATTTTTTCATGGTTTTGAATATCTCCAATTCGCTGTACAAATTCTGTAGGAAGAAAAGATAAAGAATGTGTTTGGAAAAACTCTTTGTTTTCTGATAAAAATTGGATAGAAGGTATTTGTTCTGTTAATGCAAAACCTGTTTGTGTTAATGAAATCATTCCATTTGAATTCTTTGAAATAAGATTAACTTCATATAGTTTGGAAATGTGTTTTTGAAATGCTTGTAATGATATTCCTAATTTTTTAGAAATCTGCGAACCTTTCATCTGTTTTTCTCTCAAATGAAAAAGGATAGAACGTCTTGTTGCATTATCTATGGCAGAAAAAATATCTTTTTGATGTAAATTAAGTAAGTTATCGATATCCCGAATTTTTCGGGCTGCAGGAACTGCCCTTTCCCATAAATTATTAAATAAATTTTGTTGTTGATGGACAGCTTCTGGAACATCGCTGTAAACTACCTGGGTCAAGGGTTTTGCAGCACGAAGAATTGTTGTGGTCATGTACGCAGTATCACTTACTGCTAACCCATCAGTTACATCATCTAAGTGTCGAATCTCATCTACATAATTCAATAGCTCTTTGCAATAATGAATATTTTCTTTATTAATTTCAGTAATGACCCTAATTTTTCC
>JARRMG010000262.1:0-1464 GCA_037386265.1 Nitrosopumilaceae archaeon | reverse complement strand
TTTACATCTTTCATAAACATCACTCCCTTGGCTACGGATTCTTTGGCACCGTTGATTACTTGGGTTGTTCCTTGATTTTGTGAATATTCTTTAATTATCGAATTTTTGTTCAATTCGAGTTCTCAAAACAATTGAAATGATCAAGTATGTAAATTTTCATGCTTAAATTGATATTTCAAGATAATTACGTCCTGGAATTATCCACTGAAGCTACCATAATTTTACCAAAATTCTTCCCTAGATCAATCGTAAAACCTTAAAACTACTTTTAAAAACAAAAAAACATGGCGAAAAGAATTACAATAATGCTCGATGAGGATCTTCTCAAAAAGCTAAGAGAAATTCAGTCAAAGCAAATTAAAGAGACAAATAACTCCATTAGCTTTTCAAAAGTTCTAAATGAATACCTGCAAGTAGGATTAAAGAAAAAATAATTGGTTTACAGCGTCAATGACAATCCTGGTTTGATCAAGGTTCTGACCTTTCTAAAAACCCACAATACTGAATATTTGTCAGGTCAGGACCTTAGTGACGTTTTAAAAATTAGCAGAGTAGCAGTTTGGAAGCATATTAAAAAAATCAAGGAGTTAGGTTACGAGGTAGAATCAATACAAAAGCAAGGGTATCGGCTGGTTTCAAATACTGAACGGTTACTTCCTTGGGAAATCACTGAAGGGTTAGAGACAAAAAAGATTGGAAAAGAAGCATACTATTTTGATTCCACAAGTTCCACTCAAGATCAAGCCATGAAAATGGCCACAGATGCTAAAAATGATGGGGCAGTAATAATTGCTCAAAAACAAACTGGCGGTAAAGGAAGAGATGGCAGGAAATGGGCATCACCAAAAGGCGGAATATGGCTCTCAGTGATTTTACATCCAGAGTTTGGCATTTCAGTTGTAACCTTATTTCCAATAGCATCATCTCTGGCATTAGCATACACTATGGAAAAATGTTTTAAAATAAAACCAGAACTAAAGTGGCCAAATGACGTCACATTGCAAGGAAAAAAGGTGGCAGGAATACTAGTTGATGCATCAATAGAGTCAAACAAAATTGAAAATATCGTACTAGGTGTTGGCATAAATTTTGACATTGACCCATTTAAGAAAAAGAGCCTGATTGAGGGACTCGATGATATAGGTCACTCTCTCGAGCATGAAGATATGATTCAAATTTACGAGAAGAAGCACTCGGGTGAAAGGAAATGGGTTCTACCGAGCAACTCTACTTAGGTGAATATGTTTGTCACCTGAATCTGGATATTATATAAAACAAAGCGGTTAAGATTATGCTTACGATTATAGATGTCATTAGTGGGAAATAGAATGAGAAATTCTCTCTCTTGAAATATATATCTCCCGGCAGTTTCCCAAGGTAAGGTATTTTGGGATAAAAATGGATTATTACTCCGACAATTATCAGTAAAACACCTAAATATATTATTATCTTTCCCAAGTAATA
>JARRMG010000261.1:0-1474 GCA_037386265.1 Nitrosopumilaceae archaeon | reverse complement strand
CGAAGAGGTCGCCGAGATGCAGCAGATCGCGGATGCCGATGGCATTACGATCGAGCCCTGGGACTACCGCCACTACGCGGAGAAGGTCCGGAAGGCCAAGCACTTGATATTCTCAAAAATTATGATGGACCAAATGATAAGGGACTCAAGTTAATAGATGCATTAGGTGAGCAGATAAATGAAGCATATTCAGATGAGAAGATATTTGATCATGATGAGACAAGCTCTAATCTAGTTGTAGGCCCTAAATCTGAGGAAAATAATGTTTATGAGATTTCTTGGAGTTTTATCACATATCGGGAAACAATAGATTATGTTTGGAGTGTAGACATTGATTCAGGCAAGGTAACCCCTGAAAATGCTGCAGCAAAGAAAATTGTGGATATTGTAGATTCAACTAGGATAATTTCCAAACTGTCACAGGAAAAGGCATGCATCTACTATAGTGTTTTTCTAAATACAATTGGATACATTGCAAAAAATCATGAAGCCCAAGTGGTAAAAAACACCGGAGATGGGGTCTTGTTTTACTTTCCAAAAGATTCTGGGGAGGGCCTAAAAAACTCTCTTGATTGCGCATCAAAAATGATTGAGGCCTCAAGTATGATGAACAACATATTTGACACACAAAAAATGCCCAAAGTCCGATACCGATTAAGCCTTGACTATGGACCATTGATGATTGCAACCAATACAACATCGTCTTGCAAAGACATCTTTGGCTCTACTGTCAATTTATGCTCCAAGCTAAACCGCATTGCAAAACCAAATGGTATAGTTATTGGAAGTGACCTGTATGAGATTGTAAAAAAGACAAAGCAATACAAGTTTGACAGGCAAGGCCAATTCCAATCGGCTCTAAAGCAAGACTATCCTGTATATCGGGTAACTTGCCGACAAACAGTTTAGTACAAGAATAATTTCATAATACTGTGGAGCAAAATCTAGAAGACTATGCAAAGTATTTTCTGGAAGTATCAAGTGAGCAACGACTAAAAATTATCCAGCTGGTAAATGAAAAAGAATACCGGCTATCAGAGCTTGCAAAAAAACTAGAGGCAACAACCCCTGAGGTTCACCGTAACCTGGATAGGTTGGAAAAGGGGGGGTTTATAATAAAAAACGTAAAGGGACATTTTGATTTAACAACACTTGGGCAAATGG
Source organism: Nitrosopumilaceae archaeon (assembly GCA_037386265.1). GTDB lineage: Archaea > Thermoproteota > Nitrososphaeria > Nitrososphaerales > Nitrosopumilaceae > Nitrosomaritimum. The sequence goes on along the minus strand of JARRMG010000261.1, from coordinate 310 downwards.
TTTTGGGACTGATTCCAAACCTTGCATTTGTAATTGAGAACAAAAAATACTTTTTAGAGCACCCAATCAATTCACTTCCCCACAAGTTCATCTCAAGGTTAGGTGAGTTGTTTGAATGCAAGAAACTTTCTAGCTATGTTGATGTCTTTGAGTATTGGAAGAAGCTCTATGAGAATTCTGAGGAGTACATTTACAATATTTTGTATGATGTGCCATACTTTGATGACTTTACAAAGCCAATCTATGACAAGCTATCAAATGGTGTAAAGATAAAATCAATTTTCTATGAAAAGGCCATGGTATCTAGTTC
>JARRMG010000260.1:0-1481 GCA_037386265.1 Nitrosopumilaceae archaeon | reverse complement strand
TCTTTGTACAACTCTTTTAATGGTTCTAATACTTCCAAATTTAGCCAGTCTGGTAAGCCACCCACATTATGATGGGATTTTATTACAGAAGCAGGACCTTTTGAAACTCCACTTTCAATTACATCTGGATATAATGTACCTTGGGCCAACCATTTGAAAGGACCGTTTTTTTCAGCAAATTCGGAAAATACTGAAACAAACTCCTCTCCAACAATCATTCTTTTCTTTTCAGGATCTTCTATCCCCTTTAATTTACTTAGAAATGTTTCACCAGCATCTACAGCAGTAAAATTAACTTTGAAATTGTTCTTGAACATCTCCTCAATCTCTTTTGCCTCATCCAATCTCAAAAGGCCGTTATCAACAAAAACACACTTTAACCTATCTCCGATTGCTCTGTGAATTATCAAGGCTGCAACCGTTGAATCTATTCCCCCGCTTACTCCACACAAGACATCTCCTTGAATTTTTGATAGCTTTTCTACCTCTGATTCGATAAATCCCTCCATTGTCCAGTCTTGTTTTGCTCCACATACCTTTAGAACAAAATTTTTGAGAATTTCAGTTCCCTGCTCTGTATGAACTACTTCGGGATGAAACTGAATTCCATAAATGGATTTTTCATCTGAAGCGATGGCAGCAGCTTTTGCACTTTCAGTATGACCAATCACTTGAAAACCTGGTGGAATTTCTTCGGCTTCATCTCCATGACTCATCCATGCTCTTACTGACTCACCTACCCCACTTAGGAGATCTTTGTCGTTGTCTATTGTGAGCAATGACGAACCATACTCTTTGTTTGCCCGTTTTACTTTACCACCGTAATTGTTTACAATTAATTGATGTCCATAACAAATACCTAGAAGAGGCAAATTAATATCAAAAATTCCCTTTGAGGGAGTTGGTGCATCTGAATTATATACGCTAGATGGTCCTCCTGAAAAAATAATCCCTTTGGGATTGTGTTTTTTTAATTCCTCTAATGAAATATCATATGGTACAAGTTCAGCATAGACTGAAAATTCTCGTATTCGCCTGCAGATTAGGTGACTGTATTGTGAACCAAAATCTAAAACAACTATTTTATCCATTTGATCACTTTTTGATATTTTCTAGCATCCGTGTCAGAGACCAACCCGCTGTGTTAATAATTTCGTTTACTCGTTCCTTTTCTTTGTAGTTTTTGATAATTATTTCGCGAATATCTGAACCATTTTTGTTAATCACGTAATCTATAATGGAATCTTTTTGTATTTTCCCATTATCTGCATCAATGGCATCCTTTCTCTTCATTTCCCCAATAATTCTATCAAGGAAAAATGATTTGAAGGGGGGAATGTCTGCTGCAATTTTCATATCATTTTCTAAAATTATCTCAACTTGTTCTGGAGAGACAAAGGCATTTGCAATGACTTTGCCTTCATTTCCACTAGTAATGGGAATAGATTTTTTCTCGATTTTGGGCTTTTCCTCTGGCATTT
>JARRMG010000259.1:0-2524 GCA_037386265.1 Nitrosopumilaceae archaeon | reverse complement strand
GTAAAATTCTAATTTTAAAAAATCAAGAAAACTTTCATGTAGTATTTTGCTAGCAGATCCTAAGTAATTGTGATTTTTATCGACAAGGTAAAAAGGAAGGATGTTATTCAAAAGATATGAGATTTCTAGTCCGTATTCAACCTACAGTAGAAGGTGGAAACAAAATGATAAAGGATCCAAAAGGTATCCAAAAACTCGAGGCATATTACAAAAAAATCAAAGGAGAGGCAGCATATTTTTATGAAGAAGATGGTCTAAGAACATTCGAGTTCATAGTAGATCTGCCAAGTGTTGACAAAATCCCTATGATTGCAGAGCCAATGTTTCAACAATATGACGCCAAGGTAGAGTTTCACCCTGTCATGGTTTTCAACGATCTTAAGAAGGCAATTTCGAAGAAAAAATAATTTCAAAATAAGAGGTTCATAAACTCTTCTAATCTTTTATTTCAAAAATCTTCCATATCCAACAACTCCGTTGCCATGTATTCCCCAAACAGGGGGAAGTATGTACAAAAATCCCTCAGCATCTGCCTCTAGTTCCAGTTTTGGTAAAACATTTGACGGAGCTGCTTGTACTGACGCAGGACCCTGGATTGCTTGACCTGTTAATGGATCATAAACGCTTCCATGACAAGGGCATTCTCCTTGGTTGCGAGGTCGTTGTGGCGTAATTGTTTTGTATTCCCATAGACACCACAAATGGAGACAAATATTGCTATACACACGAAATGCACCAACTGAATTTGTTTCTCCCCCAAGCTCTTTAGGAAGTCTAATTATTTGCCATTTACGAAAAGCTTCTGCATCTAGTGCTGCATCTCCAGTTCTTGGATATGTAAGAACCTCTGCATGGTTTACCGGAAAAGTGTTTAGATTTGCCTGTGAGCCATCTGGCAGGATGGCTTTTTCTCTTTGCAACCCCTCATTTTTGGGATTTGGCATATAGTTTCCAAACGGAATAAACGGAGCAAAGGCTACTGCTATTCCTCCTGCTGCAAGGAGTCTCAAAAAGTCACGCCTTGACAAGGAATTCATGCTAAACAATAGGAGGGAAATACATTAAATATGAAATCCAGAAATTGTTGATATGGCCAAAAGAATTACAATAATGCTTGATGATGATCTCCTAAAGAAGCTACATGAACTTCAAGCAAAACAAATCAAAGAAACATCAGAATCTGTAAGTTTCTCTGCTGTTTTAAACGAAACCTTACGAAAACGACTAAAATAAATTCAATTATTTAAATTAAATAACACAAGTTTTGGAATTAGTACGTGTCTTCCAAAACAAAATATGTCATTGGTGGTATAATTGGAGCAATAATTATTGTTACACTGTTTCTCATACCTGCAAATGAATTCTATGGAATAGATTCATACAATTCAGAATCGCCCCCTCCAATACAGGTATTAAATAACTATCATGAAGATTTTGAAATCAACCCCATCAAATGTTCTGCAGAATCAGAAATTGTCCAATTTGAATTCAATGTAGAGAATAAACTTGAGGAAAATTATCGGCTAGAAGTTCACCTAGTTTTAATGGATAAAAATAATCAACCCTTGTCTATGGAAGCAATACTAGTCGAGATTGGAGCAGGACAATCAACCACTGAACGTCATCAAACACCTTTCAATCCAGAAATGGAAATGTGTAGCATCAAGCTAAATAGCATTGAGAAAATAGTTTGATGTATTTTAGGTGTCAAATAGAAAAAATATGCAGTTACAGGGTCAATTTTCAACATTACAAGTAAAAATCCAAAATTACAAAAGATCCGCTTTAAGTATACTCATGTGATATTATGAGTACCATGATGCTTTCACAACCAGATCATGCCAAAAAATTGCTACAAACCGCACAAGAACTGGGATTACTTTATTCTACTACAACCACAAAATGTCCAGGTTGTAAAGCCCTCTTTCCTAGGGAATATGGCAAATGCCCACATTGCAAAAGTAATGAATTTTTTCAAACAATTAGAATTGATTTTGAATTCTAATTTATTAGAAAAATAATAATCAGTTACTCTTTGTTTGTGAAATTAATCTAATCCAGTAGAAAACCAAATCTATAATCTGTATTTTAATTGGTTATAAAAAACACCACTAAATGTCTGCCAAGGCTTTTTTCCGTCTTGCTTGGTTTTTTTGGTTAATTTTTAGGTATTTGTAAAGTACTATTGGAACAATTACACAGATGGCCGCACTTATCCACATAAAATTATTCCAATACCCATCCTGAAATATCATCAGATGTGCTACTCCGCCTAAAAGTACCGCAAAAATTAGAATGTTTTTAGCTTGTAAATAAAAAGAAAGAGGTTTTCATTTTCTGTGATTCCTTTTTATGTTGTTTTTCATTAAAAAATTAGCACATTCCTGATTTTTAGATATTTCCAGATTTTGAGAAATTTGGGTTCATAGTTTCAACAACTTGTCTATTCAAATTTGCCAAACTTTCAATATTGTTATGACAGGTTTTCAACCCCCTGCTTGAGGAATCAATTGCAGCTAATGTG
>JARRMG010000258.1:0-1497 GCA_037386265.1 Nitrosopumilaceae archaeon | reverse complement strand
TTAGCATCTTTACCATAATTCTCAATGATGCCCTAACATCCCCAACTACTGCAACAGAGGTGGTTTGGTTTTTTCCAATCTCTGCAGGATCCACATCCATGTGAATTATTTTCAATCTCTTTTCAAATTCCTCAAATGTTCCAACTGAGCGGTCAGAGAATCTCGTACCTATTGCTAAAACACAATCAGCTTCCGTCATTATCTTGTTTGCCTCAGCATGTCCATGCATACCAATAGGACCCAAAGACAATGGATGGTTTTCTGGAAATGCCCCTTTTCCTTTAAAGGTAGTTACAACCGGAATCATTAACAATTCAGCCAAGGCTTGCAATTCTGCAAACGCAGAAGAGATGATTGTTCCGCCACCAGCTAAGATAATTGGTTTTTCTGCACTAAGAAGCATAGTGATTGCTTTTTCAACATTTGCCATGTCAGGATCACTCCATGGGTGATAGCCACGAATTTTAAACTCATCAGGAAATATCATTTCAGCTTCATTTTGTTGAACATCCTTTGGGACGTCAATTAGTACAGGTCCTGGTCTTCCAGTCTCTGCAATAAAAAATCCCTTTCTTACAACTTCTGGGATTTCTTTTGCATCTCGGGGTTGAAATGCATATTTTACAACAGGGTTTGCCATTCCGATAATATCGCTTTCCTGGAATGCATCTCGTCCAATCATTGGTACAGGTACTTGTCCTGTTACTGCCACCATTGGAGCAGAGTCAGCTTGTGCAGTTGCAATTCCAGTTAAGATATTAGTTGCACCAGGTCCCGATGTTGCAAAACAAACCCCTGGTTTTCTGCTTACTCGGCCAAAGCCATCTGCCATATGAGCTGCAGATTGTTCATGTCTAGTTAAGATATGTCTAATGTCACATCGAGCAAACTCGTCATACATTGGCAGATTGGCACCGCCAGGCAATCCAAACACTTCTTTTACGCCTTCCTTTTCTAAGGCCTTCATCAGTGCTTTAGCACCAATCATTGTTTCCATTTTATTTTCCAAATCAGTCGCCATAATTTTAATGTGATATGTAATTTGTGCACTATAGCACTAAATCAACTAGCAAAAGCAAGCCAGTTTTTTGAGTTAATTTTTCATTCATTTAATTTCCAAAAATAAAACTCAGATATTCTTAATAAAGATTCTCAAAAAAATAATCAAAACAAAGGTTTGAAAATTACAGAAGATTTAAACTGATTCTCCATCTCAAGATGAACAGTTTTGTCAGAAAATGGAGAAATTATCAGAGTAATTGAAACATTCTTTGAGGCAGGAAAAACAAAGGACTTTTCGCACCTACATGAAATTCATCTAGATGACAGTAAATTTTCAAGCTTTAGTGACTTGCCTCCATATGACCTAAAAGATCTCAAGACCACCCTTGAGCTAGAGCAATTAAAGTTCATCAGCATAACGGACTACGACTATCAAGTGAAAAGCCCAAAGATAAGCATCTTTGGAGATACGGCAATAATAGCCTTTGAGTTGAA
>JARRMG010000257.1:0-2951 GCA_037386265.1 Nitrosopumilaceae archaeon | reverse complement strand
TGCTTGACCGGTCTACACCACTGGAACCCAATCCAATTCCATATTTTATCCATAAAATCTTTTGTAAACAACAAAGATTTTTTTACTGGCGATTTAGGAGATGTCATATGAATTTGATAAAAAGAATCGATGAAATGATTGAAGAGAGAAGCTTACTTAAACATCCATTTTACGAAATGTGGTCTGATGGAAAATTAACAGTAGAATCTTTAGCAGGATATTCTAAAGAGTATTTTCAGCTTGTAAAAGCAGTTCCATCATTTATGAGTCCAATTATTGAAAAAGCACCAGGATCAGTTATTCCTGAACTGGTTGATAATCAACAAGAAGAGGCAGATCATATTCAGCCCTGGATAAAATTTGCAGAGGAACTTGGAATTTCAGAAGACGAATTGACAAAATATGAGGGATTAGAGAAGACCAAAAAAGCTGTATCTGATTTGGGTGAATTGATGAATACCTATGAGGGTGGCTCTTGTGCAATGTATGCATTTGAAAAAGAGATTCCAAAAATCAGCCAGACTAAACTTGATGGGCTGGCAAAATTCTATGGCCTGTCAAATGAAAATGCAACGGAATATTTCAAATTACACACGGAGGCTGACATCCGACACGCAGCAGCCTGGAGAAATATCTTAGAAACAACTTCTACCAATACTGATGAGTTGATACAGATTGCAGACAAGTCAATTTCTTTGTAGGGCCCGTAACTCAGCTTGGTAGAGTAACCGGCTCATAACCGGTGAGCCAAGGGATCGAAGCCCTTCGGGCCCATAATAATTCTATTAGTTTTAAAATGACTAGGGGTAAAATTTAGTGGCCGCAATGAAGAATCAGAGTTATATCTGAATGATGATTGGAAGGCATTTGTCTGAGCTGCCACTAATTATTTTGCATTAATCTGATCTTGAACTTTTTGCAAGACCTCATCATTTACTAGATTTTCCTCATGTAATGCTTTTGTGATTTGCATTACATTTACTATAGTGTGTAAGGTTACTCCTTGCTCCTTGAGTGCTTCATCTGCCCCTTCCATTCTATTTACAATCACATATGCGTCTTTAACTTCAACATTGGCTTCTTTGAGAGCTTTTATGCCGTTAACAACAGAACCTCCTGTTGTGGCCACATCATCTATCATTACAACCTTTAATCCATCATGAATCTTACCTTCAATTGATTTTGAGGTCCCATAATCCTTGGGCTTACTTCTGACATAGATTAGCGGCTTTACTGTCTCGATGGCCAGAGCAGAGGCAATAACCAAACCACCTGTGGGGACAGATACCAAAGAATCAAAATTCTCTAATCCTACATCTTTGATTATCTCATTTTGAAGGTATTTTACCATCTTTCGAAACTCGTGTGGATAACTAGGAACTAATCGTAAATCTACATAGTAGGAACTATTCTTTCCGCTTGCCAGAGTAAAATCTCCAAATTGTGCCTTCGTATATGGTGGTGATCCGCACATCTCGTTTGAACTTTTCGACCATTAAGATTCAGCCCAACTGTTACAGTCACAGGGTAACAGAAGGCATAATATGAGTCAATCGGTTTTGATAATACAAGAGAAACATCAAGATTCTGAAGGAACCATTTTGGAGGATACAGTAATCAATGAAAAGCTTGGATCCCTGAATTTATCAAAACCCATGGATTTGGTGGTTTTACACAACTCCAGATCTATTCAAAAAATTATCAACTCTCTGTTTACAATGTGTGAGCAAAAATCTCTCCCATTTCCAAATGTCCTGGCAGAGAAAAAAATCATGAATCAGGTAAAGGCAGGAATGCCTGAAGGGAGCTCAATTAACGAATTTGATACTGGTGACCTGTCAAATTCAAACCTGTTTTTTATTGCAGAGATGGAATTTGATGGATTATTCGGATACGAGACCATATCTACTAGATTAATTAGGAAATTTGGACAGGATCAAATGCTATCTGCATATGCCAAAAGAAAAGGAAATCTTCCAACTCCGGGCCAACCAACAGATAGCATAGAAGAAGCAAAAAAGTTTGCAAATAATTTTGAAATTCAAGGAATTGAAGTTGTTGCAAATTCAAAAGGAATAGCTGACTTTTCCATTGGACATCCCTCTGAAACTATGTCGCTTACAAAAACTCTTGAATCATTTGCCATTCAGGATGTTGGAAAACAAAAATCCATGATAATTAGTACTGGCAAGGATGCAAGCAATGACACTTTAAGTAAATCCCTTTCATCTCTTTGGAACTGCTCAAATGCAATACAAGACGGCGGTCTTGCAATTTTAGTGGCAGAATGCAAAGTAGGTTTAGGATCTGATGCACTTCAGCAATACATTGAAGAAAGATTGCCCATTGAAAAACTTCGAAACCCAACCAAATACATTGCTGGTATGGAAGACCTGCTGTTTCTTACAGAAGTTCAAAAGAAATTCCAAATAGGACTTGTTTCCATCTTACCTGAATTTTATTCAAAGAAATTAAACATGATTTCAATTTCTGGAATCAAAGAAGCTATGGAATACATCCTGAAAACTCAAGGAGCAAGACAAAAAGTTGCTGTAGTTTCAGATGGTGCTAGAATCTTACCAAGTTAACAAGCCAGAAGGTAATGGGGCACACAAAAAAGCCAATACTACTACTCCGGCATAAGCCAGTTTCCTGTTTCTAGAAAGTGGTGATATATCATCAAGAGGATTTGCGCTTGGATTTTTAGAACTCATGATTAGAATTAAAATTGCCATTAGCCAAAAATCTAGTAAAACTAGAATTCCCAAACTTCCAGCTTGGCAATTAGACGGTGGACACCTTGCAAGAACTTTACTTGGTCCTAAATTACATAGATATGCAACCTATGGAAGCATGGCAATTCTAGTTTTATTAGATTTTTGGCTAATGGCAATTTTAATTCTAATCATGAGTTCTAAAAATCCAAGCGCAAATCCTCTTGATGATATATC
>JARRMG010000256.1:0-1510 GCA_037386265.1 Nitrosopumilaceae archaeon | reverse complement strand
GGACATTTTATTTAGAATTGATCTTATACCTTGAATAATATTATAACAAATGAATCTGTTTTATAAAATTTTTAATACAATATCTTAAATACTTAAATTTCCTATACATAGTAATGTCGTTAGTTGTAAAATCTGGCGATTAGACTGCGTAGCCTCGCAGAACGGAAAAGGCAATCAGGCATTCAAAGACCTGACAACGAGAGGAAATCTCTCATAGTTCTGTAAAAAAGGGGTTACGCCTTTTCTATTTTATTTAGTCCAAGTCCTAATTTTTTACTATGTAACAATTTCATCTAACCGCCCCTCTTCTTGAGCGTGTCTAATCTCCATCGCAATTCTTCTTCCCACGCCAAATGTTTGTCCATATTGGTATTTTGTGTAAGGGCTAGTTGTTGCAACAATAGGATTTCCTGGCACTCGCAAGGAAACATCATAGACAACCAATTCTAAATCTTTGGTGATTACACTTTGCAACGAAAAGGGGCCTATAATTCCTGGTGCATACTCTTTTTTGACAGCTGCGACAAATTTGTCTCCCATCTTGATTACCTTTTCAAGTAGTGATTCTCTTATGCTTGCCGGAGTGTGCCCTACTTCGATATTTTGTAAATCAATATTGATGTCCATCTGCTGCCTTGCTGGAAGTGCATTATAGTCATGAACGTTAGTCTGCAATCTTCTTTCGATTCCAATAAAATCCACTTGGTCAGATATGGGGGTGTGGAAGTAATTAAAATTCATGTATGTTCCAATTGCTAATTCTTCTATACTGGATTTCTCCAAATCCTTTCGTGCAATCACTCCTTGTTTTATTTTTGCCTCTGATTTTTCTACATAGTCCTTGTAGGATGACACTGTGAAAAATGCTCTCTCTAGTGGACGGTTTTTTTCTTGAACTTTAACAATACATGGTTTGTTGATGTTTTTGGGATTTTTGAACAGCTTAGGAAATTTAATTCTAGCTTTTTCTAGCAAATAATACTGATTACGTTTGGCCGTTCTCTCTTCGGCTTGAAATAATTTTCTGTTTCCAAATATTGGCACCTTAAAGGAATTTTCTAGAATTTTGTATCCTAGGTAAACTGTAAGGGACCTATGTGGCACAACAATAGTATTTGTATCTCTGAGGATTTTCTGATTTTTTGCAGATGCCATTTCTTTGAATTTACCAAGAACTACAATCTCATCGGCAATTCTGCCAAATCTTTGATATGGTCCTTCCCTTCCTTTCTGGCAGTATACTGTCGTTTCAAAATTTTCTTCTTTAGCACCGTCCATCACCTCTAAAGCGGAGTGGCTTCCCATTACTCCAATACGTACATCTGAATAATCATTGACAATTTTTTTGATCTCTGAAGATTTTATCACAAATTTTGGTACAAATCAGGAGGTAATATAGCTAATTTCCAAAATTTTGGATCGATTACACAATAACAAGATTTTTCTCAGCGGGACTTGCACTAATCTTATGTTATATTCGTTTGAACTGCAAATGGCCGGAGTAATACTC
>JARRMG010000255.1:0-1513 GCA_037386265.1 Nitrosopumilaceae archaeon | reverse complement strand
GCCATACTTGCAATTTGATTTTTTAAAATAACCGGATTATCTGGTATGCTTGAACTTACTCTTGCTTTGTATCCTAAACCCCTCAAAACAGCTAATGCTGTAGTAGTTCCTCCAGGGATACTCTCTCCTATAATCAAGCAATCCGTCATTGATGCCAAAGTTCTTCCGACTATCCTTCCATAATCTACAGCTTGAGATATTTGAGAATCAGTCAATGCAGGATATACTGAAATGTTTTTTCCAGGAGACAATCCAGTTTGAATAAATGGTAATTGTGGTTCAATTTTGCTTCCTGCATTAATTACAATATGGGGTATGCTTGATGATTCTAGGGCGACTTTAGTAAGCAAAGCAGGAGTAGGTTTTCCGTCAGGAGTCATCGGGATTTTATCAATTGTCTTGCAATTACCATAGTAAAGATATTCAGCATCTGCAGGAGGGGTAAATTTGATAGAATCTTTGTCTGCTCCTGCAAAAGTTATTCCAGGAATCTCAGATGTTTCAGTATAAGATATGACAAAAGAGAAAAGAAATTTCCCATTTTTGATTGAATCTAAAAATTTTTCAGCCTTGGATACATTTCCAAATAAATCAAAATCATCCAATCATCTCACTGTCCCATCATTTCAAGAAACTCTTCTTCTGATCTTTTTTGCATAACCAAATTCATGGTTTTTTCTTTTCCAATCGTAGAAATTTCAGATGAGCCATAATTATGCCCACAATAAAGAGTGAGATTATCATCTAATTTGTATAAAACATCAATTAGGCTGTGATAAAGCTCCTTTGCACTGCCTCCAGGAAGGTCTACACGGCCACAATTCCCTACAAATAAGGTATCCCCTGAGAAAATTTTTCCATCACCAATCAAGCAAACACTATCTTTTGAATGTCCTGGGGTATGTAAAACTTGTAATTCAGAATCTCCAAATTTTATTACATCTCCATCTTTTACAGTAATATCGTTTTGTAGGTCTGATGCCTCATGCTGAATAATTTTTGCACCAGTAAATTCCACCATTCCTTGATTCCCTAGTGTGTGATCAAAATGGTGATGAGTGTTTACAATGTATTTTATTTTCAAGTTGTTTCTTGTAATAACTTCCTGAACCTTGTCTAAATCCCATGAAGGATCTATCACTATTCCTTCGTTTGTATTTTCATCTTCTACAACATAGGTAAAGTTCTGCATCCCTCCCACTTGAATTTGGTGGACTATCATAATACGCCCTCTTCAGCTTCAGGCGGGATTCCAATTTTTTCTGCAAATAATTCCCCAGTAAGATCCTTGCGTTTTGGAATACCTCTTTTCATTTTATGAAAAGTTACAGTCATGTCTGCTTTTACACAAATATTTGCAGTGTCACCAGTATCAGGGTTTAATCCAGATGGGACGTCTACTGCAAACTTGAAGCAATTTAAGTTATTGATGTAGTTGATTGCAGATGCATATGGTTCTTTTATTTCCCCCGTTATTCCAGTTCCTAAAATTCCATCAATTACCACATCAGGA
>JARRMG010000254.1:0-1514 GCA_037386265.1 Nitrosopumilaceae archaeon | reverse complement strand
AATGGTTGCATTAATTTCAAATGGAATTGCAGTTTATTCTTTATACCAAGAAAGAGGCATCTTGCCAGAAAATACTACAATGTTTGATTTTATTTTAAAGGCAATTCCTGATGATCTGAAATCAGAGCTTACACCAGAGTTGATAGATGAAGTTTTTGATTTTGTATCATTCACACATAGTTCATAAAGTGCAATATCAAAGATATCATACTCAATGACTACCATTGCAACTTTAGGCTCGCATTGTGCCTTGCAGGTTCTCAAAGGTGCAAAAGACGAAGGGCTAAAGACCTTACTTGTATGTGAGAAAAAGCGAGAGAATCTTTACAGACGATTTCCATTTATCGATGAATTAATTTTAGTAGATTCGTTTGTGGAAGTACTTGATCAAAGTTGCCAAAACAAGTTAGAACAAAACGATGCAATTCTCATTCCCCACGGGACACTAATAGCACAAATGAGTTCAGAACAAATTGAATCAATTAAGAATCCAATTTTTGGAAATAAGTGGATTTTAAGATGGGAGTCTGACAGGGAAATGAAGGAAAAATTAATGAGAGAAGCCAAACTTCCAGTCCCAAACCCTGTTGCAAGTCCAAGTGAAATAAACAAACCCGTTATTGTAAAAAGACAAGGAGCTGCCGGAGGAAAAGGGTACTTTATGGCAGCAAGCGAAGAAGATTTTAATAAAAAAAGAAGCGAACTAATTTCCGATAGGATAATTTCTAAAGATGAAACATTGTATATCCAAGAATACGCTGCCGGTGTTTTAGCGTATTTACAATTCTTTTATTCGCCTATTAAAGAAGAATTAGAATTTTTTGGCGTTGACCAAAGACATGAATCAGACATAGAGGGCCTGGCAAGAATTCCTTCAGACTTGCAGCTGAAAAGCAACAAGGTTCCATCATTTAATGTGATTGGTAACAGCCCACTTGTATTACGTGAATCATTACTGGATGAGGTTTATACTATGGGAGAAAACTTTGTAGAGGCAGCAAAACGTATGGTTTCTCCTGGAATGAATGGACCATTTTGTATTGAAGGTGTGTATGATGAGAATGCAAAATTCACATCCTTTGAATTCTCAGCAAGAATTGTTGCAGGAACTAACATCTACATGGACGGTTCCCCATACTACTCGCTACTTTTCAATGAAACAATGAGCATGGGGAAAAGAATTGCTCGCGAAATCAAAGAAGCTAAGAAAACAAATCAACTAGAAAAGATTACAACCTAAAAAGAGGTAATTTTAGGCGTGGAAAAACCATAACTGAAATAATCAATATAGGCAATACTGCTAGCGCTCCAAATGGAAACTCGGGGATTACATGAGTTCCAATAATTTCAATTTCCTCAGTGTATTGCGGTACAAAGAACGTAAGTGTTGAGCTATCAGCATCTGAAACAATATCATAATCAACCTCAAAACCATTCACTAAAATTGCAAACTCGTTATTCTTCGCATTAATCAATTCGTGTTGTAAATCAATTTGAAAAATAGAATCAGTATC
>JARRMG010000253.1:0-1518 GCA_037386265.1 Nitrosopumilaceae archaeon | reverse complement strand
GGAATTATTGGAACTAGTTAAAGTAAAGGGTATTGGTAGAGTTAGGGCAAGAATTCCTCTCTTATTCCGTAGACAATTCTTCGTCTCAAATTTTCCAATTCTTCAAGTAGGTCTGCTCTCTCAACGTGCTTTGCAATCTCTCTAAGACAATATGTTAACCAATTTGCATTCTCCACCATTCTGTGCATATCACCTGACTCAATCCCCAGGCTATCTGATAAAGAGCCCTCCGAGGACTCTGTAATCCAAGATTGTAAGGCAAGTATACTCCTTGAGCAATCATACTCAGATATTGGCTCTAGTAATTCCGAAGAATGATTTTCAATCATCAAACTTGCAGTTTCAAAATCTTTGTTTCGAAGTCCAAATTTGGGGAAAAATTCTTCAGAGTTTGTAATTACGTGTAAAAATCCAAAAGTGTGTTTTTTCTTTTTTGAGACATTTTCTATAGAATCTCTAAAGTGAGTTGCAGTAAGTGGATCAATATACAGCATGGAAGTTTTTTTGCCAAAATCTGTTGCAGCATATCGTTCTCCTTTTTTTAGGATCAAGTATTCACTCTGAAGAAATCTTAATGCAATGTCTATCGCAAATTTTATTGTTGGTTTTCTTGATTGTAATCCTCCAAGTGTTTGCATAAAAAAATCAAGAATTTCCTCTTTTTTAATTCCTGGATTTGTTACAATTACACTTAGTGTATGAGTTCTCAATGATTTGTCATCGGTGATCTTTGATTCTATCGGTTCAGGTTCTCCATTGATATAGAATTCAATTATTTCTTCACCATTTCCATTTCCAACGATTATAGATTCTCCGTACTTGTCGTATTGGGGACGTCCTGCTCTACCACAAAGTTGTTTGTATTCTAAAACACTGATTGGTCGGTTTGCACCAACTTTTGCATTGTATCTGTTTATGTTTGAGATGACTACTCTCCTTGCTGGAAGATTTACACCTGCTGCCAAAGTTGGAGTTGAAGATAATAATTTTATTTTTCCGCTACGAAATTCATTTTCAATAATTTGTCTGCAAGTTTGATTTAATCCTGCATGGTGAAAGGCAACTCCCTTTTTCACTAAAATTGCCAGGGTCTTTACGAGATCAGTTTGTTCGTTTGAGGATAAAATTTGTTTTGAGATTTTTTCTAAATCAGCAAGTTCGTTTTTTGCTAGCAGATTTTCTATTCCATCCATTGCTTTAGTTGCCAAAGATTTTGAACGCATTCTAGTCTCAGCAAAAATTAGAGATTGACCCCCTTCCTGCACGCATTGCATGCCCAAATCAATAGGAGTTCCACGTATAGTATTATCCACCTCAAAGGTAGTACCATCTTTCATAGTTACAAGTCCCCCATCACAGACTCCTTCAGTTAGAGGTACTGGCCTCCAATCGTTTTCCACTAGGTTGCACCCAAGCCAATTTGCCATTTCATCAGAATTTGTAATGGTGGCACTTAGTCCCAGTATTTGCGGTTTATGATCTAGTCTTTTTAGCTGGGTTAAAATCATCTCCAGTGTA
>JARRMG010000252.1:0-1521 GCA_037386265.1 Nitrosopumilaceae archaeon | reverse complement strand
GCATCTTTGGTGACAGATCATAATTACAATCAGTTACAGTTTCAGAACCAAAAATCATTTGTTGAGCTAAAACATGAATTTAGTGATTGCGAGTCCAGCTGGAAGCCCATTCTTTACCGTTATGCCCTAGATAGTTTGAGGAGTAATCTGGATTTTGCACAGGGAAAACAGCTAAATAATGATCCTTATGTGCAAATTTTCCCAGACATTCCCAATGAAAAATATGGTTTAGCAGATCACCAAGAACTAACAAAGCAAGGCTTTGTGCAGTTTATTCCAATCTGCACGGCAAAACAAATCACTTCATATGATTTTTCAGTCTCAATCAACGATGATACAAAGGGCTTTGATGTATATTTTGTAGATTCTAAAAATCAACTAGACAATTATCTAAAAAACGAATCATTTTCGTTCTATACCCATGATGACTGTTATGCCATCAACCATCAAAGTTACAGTGGAACGTGTAGCAATGTTAGCCCTGACGGGGGTTTGTTGTTAGTACTGCCTGATGCCCTAAAGTTGTCGCTAACAAAAGTTCGAGTCAATATACATGAAACATTATCAACCTAATTGCTAATCCATCCAAGTTTTCTAAAGTAAGTATACATCAAGATCACAGGTATTGCAGATGCCAAAATTATAATAATAAAAGAAGTGTATGGTCCTAAAACTTCCCAACTACTGTCTGTCCCACCTGGTAAATGGATATTCATTCCATAAAACGTCCCAATTACGGTGGCAGGAATTGCAAGCGTGAAAATTATTGTCAAAACTGCAAGAACTTTGTTAGTTTTTTCAGTACTTAACACAAAGTCTGTATCCTTGTAAATCTCCATTGTCTCTCTTGACTCTTCAAGAGTTTCAATAACCTTGTCAATATGATCAATTACGTCATCGAAGAATAATCCAAGATCCTCTCCTTCGTCGGAAAATCTTTTGACATTGTTTGCAATTTCTAAAACAAATCGTTTTAATGGATTAGCAATCCTTCGCAACTTGTTAATCTCTCTTCGAAGAAGAGCGATACTTCTTGCAACAGATTTTGTCTCATCAAAAACACCTTCTTCCATTTCATCAAGATTGGCAAATATCCTTCTTGAGGTATGAAGCAGGTCATCTACCAGCTTGTCTATTATCTCATGAAGCAATAATCCTGATGATCTTCCCAAAAGTCTTTCTTTTGTTTGCAGGTCAGAATCCATGACACACAAATCTACCAAATCAACTAGAGGCTTGAGGTCTCCCTGATGGACAGTAACTAGAAAATCTTTTCCCAAAAATATTGATAGCTGGCTATTTTTTGCCATTGCGACCTTTAGGGCAATTGGTGGAAAATGCAGAATTACGAAAAAATGGTCATCATACCTATCAAGTTTTGGTAATTCAAACTTGGTCATGCAGTCTTCAATGTTTAATGCATTGAAGTGATATTTCTTGGCAAGCTCCTCTACATCTGCTCTGTCTGGATTTTGCAAATCTACCCAAGTGAATCTTTTGGCATCTATAGTCTGGATTTTT
>JARRMG010000251.1:0-1532 GCA_037386265.1 Nitrosopumilaceae archaeon | reverse complement strand
AATTATTTTCTTATTTGGATTGAAAACAAGGAATTTCAAAATGAATTGGAGGGTGAAGGATTTGATGTATCAATTGAGAATCTCAAAAGATCAAAAAAAGTGTTCAAGAAATATCTTGATTATTTTAGTGCAATAGAAGAGCAGATTGAAAAAATACGAAAAGGTGATGACATTATATCAAGAAACCTGCAAGTTTTCCTTGGCTCTGTCTTGCTTTCATCTGATCCACAATACCAAAAGCTCTGGACAGAGCTGTATCATGAGTTGCCTGGAATGCAAAAGAGTCTTGATGATTACATGGAGAACACGATAAAATCCTACAAAGAGTTTAAGAAAAATTTCAAAAAACAAAAATCTCTGAATACAAAACAAAAAGTGCAACAAAAATAACAATCACAGGAACTAGATACAAAAATCTATTGATGCCTTTTTTCTTGTTCTGGTATGCAAGGTACACGATTATTCCTGTGGCTGCTGCCATTACTACACTTAGAATATCATATGTGTCATTTACCAAGAGGCAGTCTCGCAAACCAAGTGCACAATAAAAACTCAAAAATGTTACGTTCCATCCAGAATGAAACAAGATTGCAAACCATCCTTTTTTGCTAATCCATGTCCGTATTCCAAAAAATATGTGGGGAATAGAAAACAAAAACCCCCCATAGGCTAGAGTCTCAACTGAAACCACTCCTGAATTAAACAGATGGGCTGCAGACCAAACTATTCCATAACCTAAAAGCACCAACGGATGCCCTGACATGTAGTAGGGAATCCCAAAAAACACAGACTCTTCCAAGATTCCAGAGCTTAAGGCAAGAGATAGGGATACTGGAAACTGTGGAATTTCATAATCTGGAACGGTGCTAGTTACCAAAAACGAGCCTGAATACATCAAAATCAGGCCCAATCCGTGGTAAAACAGGCCCATTTTTAGAAGATAAACTGGACTGTTCCTCTGAAATGGCCTCAGCCAGGCCTTGGGATTGATATCATGAATCTCAGGAATCACTGCTAGTCCTTGATTTTGCCTGTTAATTTGGTATTCTACTGCAAATGCTTAGAAGAACTTATGAAGTTCTGATTTTTCCCCTGAATAGTTGAAAGTGTTTTTTGAGCAATCATTGCACAAGGTAGCAGGAGACAGGTTTGTAGAGTACAGAGTCATACCTCAGAGAACCTGGTGGTGCTGCAAGAGTCTAAAGGATCATGACTCTGGCTATTCTCTTTGGAACATTAAATGGGGAAAATTTTACTTTAAAGACATCAGTCCTGATGGCAGCATGGCATTTTTTCCAATGTATTTTTGTCCATACTGCGGAGAGAAGATAGAGTATGAAGAGAAAACAAAGTGAGGGTCATAGATAAAATGAAAACTTTGGTTTTGATTGTTCTTGGCATTGGTTTTTTGTCTCTTAGTTCTGAAGCATTTGCACAGGAAACTATTTTTGAGATTTGGCCCACCCAATCAGTTGTAAGTTATCCTGATTTTCCAACTTTAGAGTTTACAATCAACCCTGCCCCTTCTGGTC
>JARRMG010000250.1:0-1544 GCA_037386265.1 Nitrosopumilaceae archaeon | reverse complement strand
AGGCCAGATGTTTTTGAACCTTTGTGGCTACTTGCAGCTGTAATTTGGTACATTACTATTGGATTCTCGATTTTATTTGTGTATAATAAAACAAGACTGTCAACAAGTGGCCTTGCCAATGATGCCTTTACAGGAGTGATAAGATCCACCCAGTAAGAGGAGAGTCTAGTGGTCAAAAATGGAATTTGGATGACAAATAGATTTTTGTTCAAATATGCAGCATAAACTCTCATCAATTCTTCATAAGTCATCTTATCAGGACCTCCAATGTCGTAAATGTGTCCTGCAGTTTCAGAATGTTCAAAACATCCGATAAGATACTCGACTACATCATCGACTGCAATGGGTTGGGACATTGATTTTACCCATGATGGGCAAACCATTACCCTGAGTCGTTCGACCAAGTACCTCAGCATAGCATAGGAACCTCCCTGCGCGCCAATTATTATGGAGGCTCTCAATTCGGTTACCGGAATGTTTCCAGATGAAAGAATCTCTCCAACTTTTTTTCTGCTTTGCTTATGAGGAGAAAGATCATGATCCTCATTTACTAAACCGCCAAGATAGATTATTCTTTTAACGCCGGCCTTGGTTGCTGCATTTAAGAAATTTTCAGCCTGTATTTTTTCTCGTAAAGCAAAATTTTCCCAATCCTCCTTATTTCCCTCCATGGAGTGAAGTAAATAATATGCAGTATCGATCCCTTCCAAAGATTTAGTCAACTCATCCAAATTGAAAACATCTGTTTTTACAAATTTGACATGAGCTTTTTCGGGAACGTCCCGTCTAGACATCCCTTTGACATCATATCCTCTTTTGATCAAAGCAGATACAAGTTTTGAGCCGATAAATCCAGTAGCCCCCGTGATCATTATAGAATATGGTTTGTAAAAAGAAGGGGGCACGTATTTAGTCTCTTGAGACATTTATTATATTGCACCTATGCGCATTGGTTTTTTCTCTTTTTGTTTTCTAGACACTTTAAGTCCAAGACCAAGTGTGATTGCGCCGAGAGTTAGCCAGAGAAAACCTCCGGTCCCAAATGCTGAATGTAGATTGTAATCCAACTCACCAGCAACAACAAATCCCGTACCTAATGCTATTAAAGCACTACCTGCACCAATTATTGTTTTATCCATACATTTCACCTCCCTTAATTTCACTTGAATTTTGTCTGTTTTTGAAAGTGGTCAAACCACTTCTTTTCGAATTGGTTTTTGTTATCATAAAAATAGAATTGCTTTTATGTTATTTAAACTAGTGTTAAATTCTTATTCTAGTGCCAATTCTTTGTTTATCAGTTAAATCGCCTAGAATACACACTCCTTTTTGTAAAAAAATTACCACTAGATTAGTTTATTGGCATTAATTAAATACCTGATTAATAGAGAATAATAAAAATGGTCTAAGGAAGTAAAGTCAACTATGTTTAACCTTTTTGATGTTTAAATAGTTATAGGTGTGGTAGAAGATTAAGCCTCAAACCTTCAACAAGGAGGTAAATTCATGTCATCAAATTTCCAAATTTTAATTTTCAAAACCAA
>JARRMG010000249.1:0-2366 GCA_037386265.1 Nitrosopumilaceae archaeon | reverse complement strand
GCTTCTTCTTGATCTCTTTGGGTGGTCCGCTCGTGGCCTTTTTTGTTTTGGACGGCTTAGGTTCGGGGCTTGCCGGTGGCGTCTTTCTTGGTGCGGGTGTGATCCACCTCCTGGGTGATTCACACACGTATTTTGTGGCGGCTGGCGACGTGTCTTATCCCTTATTCCTTTTTGTAGGCTTTCAATAATTCCTGGAACCACTGGCAAAATACCATTGATTAATTCGACCAATACTGTTTGATTACTTTCTTCTGCCATCACATCATGGAATCTATGAAATTTTTCATATGGAACGCCACCACCGTTTTCAAAGCAATGGATAATCTCATCTTCAACTTGTGCTAAAACTGGAATGAATTGGGCAGTAGTTGCCATGTTAAATTTTCCATTCCTTGTTAGAAAATTTGCTTTTTCTTTTGACAAAGTATACTGTGATGTTTGAGGATCATAATCAATAATTTTTGCTGTGACCAAAGCTCCTAGCCATTCTTGAACATATCTTTCATTAAGGTTGGAATTTTTAGCTATGTCAGTACTCGTAGAAGGTGGTAATTTTGACATTACATCAAACAACTTTGTTCGATGACCAACTGAAATCATCAAAACTGTTGCTGACTTGTTCATTATGTCTAGCATTTGATTTTCAAAGGTGTCAACTACTTGCACTTGATATTACCTCTTTTCGAGTTTTTGCTTGAATTTTGAGAATCAAATCCTTCAGGATTTGTGCCTCGTTTGTCTGAGGGTTAGGCATCGAATTAAAGGTCGAAACCCAATCTACTAATTTTTTATCGATTGTTGGATGTTTTTGCATGGTTATGGTACCATGGTACCATAATATAAGTATTGGTTTTTGGTACCATGGTACCACTATTTATATAGATCAGATCAATACTTATGCCATGGTTAAAGATCTTCATATCAGAAATATTGATGACAAAGAACACTCAAAGATTTCAAAAATTGCCGAGGAAAGGGGTGTCTCAATTAATTCTATAGTAAAAGATGCAATCGACAAATGGTTATTGCAAAAACCTGATGTTCCAAAAAAACACTTTTTGTTAATTTATGATGATGACAAGGCAGCAGTAGAATTGCTAAAATCAGTAGATAAGATTGCTCAAGAGCAAGGACTGGTTAGAGCGTTTTGTGCCCCCCCAGGACACCCATCAAAAAAGGCCTTAACAAAATTAGGTTGGATAGATGGGACAGTAGAACCATACACTCTAGAAAAGGATCCAGTAAAGTATACAGAACGATTAGTAAAGGAATTAAGTAAAATTTCAAAAAAGGGTCCTCTTTTTGGTATTGACTTTATTCTTGCAGACATGGCTTCTCTTTCCTTCGAGGTTACATGAAACTTGTACAATTCATTATCTTTTAAAATGTAAAACGGATCATGTAACAAAAGAGAGTCCACATAAGCTGTTTCTAAACTAGTATCATGTCTACCAAAAAAATTATAATAATTACAATATCTTCCATTTCCATTTTAATTGCATTATTTTTTATTCCAGCAAACGAGTTTTTGGGTTCTAGTACATATAATGAAGAATCTCCGTCGCCAATTATGGTACTTGAAAATAGTAACGATATACTGTTAGGCCTTAAGATAACTCCTATAGGATGTAGTGAAACCACTTCAGGCCTCATGGAGTCTCAATTTCAAATAACCAATACAAATGAAAATGACTATGAGGTAAACATAGGAATTTCCTTTACTGATAATGAAGATATTTTATACGAAAAACAGATTAATCAAAACCACCTGTCTGATGATACATATGATAATCCTGTCTGCGTTGTTCAAATAATTGATTGGGCAGAAATTTAATTTGGATAAGAAATTTCTTATTTTCCAAAAAATAATTTCAGATTTTTACGTAATGAGTTTTCGGGTTTTCACCTACTGTTTTGGGGAGAAATTGAACAAATTTAGGCACCAAACCTGAAGTTTTACGAAATCCATAAAATTAAGAAATCCCACTTTGGTGTAGATTTGAAAAAGATTCTCGTCCTAGGCGGAGGTACAGCGGGCTCAATAGTTGCAAACAAACTTGCAAGAGAATTAAGACGTGAAATTGCTCTAGATAAAATTCAGATTACTCTGCTTGATAAGAGTCCAACATCGCAGAATCAAGCTGGATTTACATTTGTACCGTTTGGATACCTAACAAAACAAGATCTTTTTCGTGACAAGAAAAAAATGATCAGTCCTAGAGTAAGATGATTTTTTGGTAGGAATGGCACAATAAAGAAAATAAAATTGAATGAGCAAACCGTGATAACAAAAACCGGTGAAAGTCACCATTACGATTATCTTGTAATTGCAACAGGTTGTCATGCTGACACTAAATCCATTGAAG
>JARRMG010000248.1:0-1556 GCA_037386265.1 Nitrosopumilaceae archaeon | reverse complement strand
GTGGAAAAACCAAACCAGCATGGAATGAATTTAAAACTCAGATTCAAATGTTAAGCTAATGATTTCTCTAATAATTGCAGAATCTGCATTGGAGATAGTCCCTAAAAAATTACGTAATCATCCATCGGTAATTTCACACGCAAAAAAACTACAGAAAAAATCTTCTGAAATTTTACTTGATAATTCTTGGCATTTTGCTGCTATGAAGGGAATGGAAAATGAAATAAAACGAGGAAGACCTGATTTAGTTCATTTTTGTATTTTGGAAGCAACTTCAATTCCATTGTATCAAGCCAATAAAATCAAAATTTTCATACACACAATTGATGATAAAGTAATCTATATTGGAGACAATGTCAACATTCCAAAATCATATCATAGATTTGAGGGACTAGTTGAAAAATTGTTTTTAGAAAAAACCATCAAATCAAATGAAAACATCTTACTTGAAATCAAGGAAAACTCCCTTGCTGATCTTCTAGATGAGATAAACCCATCCCAAGTAATTGGATTTTCAACACAGGGAAAAGAAAACTCTTTTGAAAATACGGCTTCAAATCTACCTGAGAATTGTTGCCTCATAGTTGGTGGATTTCAAAAAGGACATTTTTCTGAAAACGTTCTCAATCAAATGGATCAATTAATTTCAATAAAGGGTTCTTCTCTTGAAGCCCATACTGTAATAGGTCGTATCCTTTACGAATACGAAAAAACCATTTTTATGTAGGAAATTTTGTTTTCTTTTTTATGCAGTCATAGTATAGCCTGGTTAGTATTCGGGGTTTCCAACCCTGTGACGCGGGTTCGAATCCCGCTGACTGCATTTCATAAAAATAAGAACTAATTTTTAGGCCAATCCCAAAACCATACTATGAAACCTGCGGTTAGAAAAATTGCACTGGAGAGAATGCAGATTCTAATTAGCAGTGCAATTTCAAACGCAAAAACAGACCCTCAACTTTCAGAGAGGCAAGCCCAACTTGCACGACGATTAAGCACGAGACATAATATTCGAATGCCTTATGATCTACGGATGGTATTTTGTAAAAAATGTAAATCCTTTATTGCCCCAGGAATAAATTCAAAAATAAGATTGGGTCGAGCGTCGGTTAAATCGATCAGAATCTCTTGCAACTTTTGTGGGCATACTTACCGGAAAATAATACCTCAATGATTTATAAGACGATTCCAGACTTTTGCACTTCATGGCAAAAGTGTATGATGTACCAGCTGATATGATGATAACTAGATTAGCTGATATTTTAAAAAGTGAAGAAATTCCTGCACCAGCTTGGACTTCATTTGTAAAAACTGGAGCCCATGCAGATAAACCACCTCAAAATAGAGAGTGGTGGCATACTCGATGTGCATCAATTTTGAGAAAAATTTACCTTAATGGTCCTATTGGAATTAATGAATTAAGAAATGTTTATGGTGGTGGAAAACCATCAGGTTATGGAGCAGCTCACCACAAGGATGCTGGTGGTGCAATTATACGTCATGCAATTCAGGGATTAGAAAAATTAGGTTATGTTGAAAAAGTCGAAAAGAAAGGA
>JARRMG010000247.1:0-3218 GCA_037386265.1 Nitrosopumilaceae archaeon | reverse complement strand
CTGAATCACGCTGTCTCTTGTTATTCCTTCTAATCCTCCTGCAGAAAGTGGTGGGGTTTGAATCACATCGTCTTTTACTACAAAAATATTTTCAGCACTTCCCTCTGCAACTTTTCCTTGCCAGTTTAACATAATTGCCTCATCATACCCATTCTCAAGTGCCTCTACTCTTGCAAGTGCGGCATTAGAATAATTTGGAGCGGCCTTTGCTTGCATTGGTTGAGATCGTGAATCAATCTTAATCCAGCTAGAAACTTTACATTTTGCACCAGAAAATTTACCTGCCTTTGACTCTCCCATAGCCCATTCCCAACAGGCAATTGAAACATCCACCTTGTTTTGTGTTGGGGTAAGACCCATCGTTCCATAACCATAGTATGCAAGTGGTCTGATGTAACACTCTTTTAGCCCACTTGCCTTTACTGTTTTTAAAATAGCATCAGAAATTTGCTTTTTTGAAAACTCCATCTTCATAGAGTACAATTTTGCTGACTTGAAGAATCTATCCACATGTTCCTCAAGACGAAAAATGGCAGGGCCCTTTGACGTATTGTAACATCTAATTCCCTCAAATATTGAAGTTGAATAATGTAAGGCATGGGTCAAAACATGAACTTTGGCATCCTTGAATGGAACGAGCTTCCCATTCATCCAAATCTTTCCTGTTTCCTTCATAGGAGAGCAAAAATACTATGCTAATTTAAAGAATTATCTTTTTTATCCAAAATATACCTACAAACTAAATATTTGATGAAAAGAAAATTGATGTATGAATTGGACATTTGGCTTTATTGGAATCGCCTTGCTTGTAATAGGTTTAGTTGGTCAGGCCTTTGAGATGCGAAACATTAGGCTTGCAACCTATCGAGATGAAGAAATGGGATCTCCAAACATCTTTACAAACAAGAAAAATTTCAAGTGGTATGCAATAATTGGAGCAGGAATAGTTTTTTGGTATTTTGCTGAGCGTACGTAATTATTCTATATAGATCAGCTCTAAATACTAGTAATGTGCATGTATATTATCGCGTGTTGTGGGAAACGCCGGACTGAATCTAGATAATGGTCCAAGAACAAACCCAACATGGCGCTACAGGTGTAAAACCCGTAGGGCCCATTATACTCTATTAAACAAAATTAATCTTTGATTTCTCAGCATGAATGGCAGTAATTGCTTTACTGATATTATCTCCAGAATCTTCAACTACAATAATTATTCTTGATGTTTCTTCTTGGGCATCCATATTCAAAATGTTCAAACCAGCTTCACCAATTTTAGAACTTGTCCGTGATGCTACCTGTTGCACTCTCCACATTTCATCGCCAATCAAAGTAATGACTCCTCTGTTGTAAGTGATGGTAGCAAGAGGATCAAAACCCAGGAAATATTTTTCATTTCTCTTAACATAATCTGCATCCAAAAATAGCATTCTTGAAAATTCTGTTCCATCTCTTGTAAATGGTGATAACATGATAAATTCGCTGTATCTTTGGTAATTTTGGATGGGTCTTTCATATTTGTAATGATTATAGGGATATCTACACCATTTTCCAAAATCTCCTTTATGGCAATAGGATCCAAAATTTTCATTCCAAACATCCCAGCTAGTCTTGCTTCATTGTACGACAATTGACTCACATCACTCAGATCTTTTTCAACAATTTTGGGATCAGCTGATACAACTGCACTATCTTTTTCAAAATCGATACTTGTGTCATAAATTTTGTGAAATAATATCCCAAGATCAGCTGCAGTTCTATCCGATCCACCTCTCTCATATGTGGTTGTAACTCCCTCTACAGTCTTTCCAATGAAACCCCCCATTGTGATAATTTCATTATCTTCTAGCAATTTGGCAGTGTGGTCTAACCGAGATCTTGATTCATATGGCAAAAAGTTAGTAGATTCAATGTTGTTGTCTGTGATAATAGGCCAATTTTCATAATTTACAGTATCACAGGTTATTGCATTACTTTTTAGGATAAATTTCATTACTTGAGACATCAGGATCTCTCCAGTGAATGCTAAGGCCTCTGAGCGAATCTCGTCGGCAAATTCCTTTTTTTCTGCAGCCACATCAAGTGCATTTTGAGCCCGTTCTAGAGATAATTTGATAATTTCTTGACATTTTTCCTTGTTTTCTACACTTACCAATTCTAAGATCTTTTGATAACATGATTTTACGGTGTCTAGAGAAGGAGTTTCTCCATTTTCAGCAATTCTTCCCTGCTCTAGAATTACATCTGTTAAAGATCTTTTTTTACCATCAAAAATAGTCAATGGAGCCGAAAAGACAGCGATTACCTTGGAATCTTTTTTTAAATTATTAATTCGATCTACAATAACTGGAATTGAAATTCCATCAGGACCAATTGCACTTCCTCCAAATTTGGCTACGACTAGTTTTGCCATACTATTGTATCAAAACAAATTTCCATCTATTAATGGTTTGATGAATTTAGCAAATCGATGATAATTTTTGATGCTTTTTGAGCACCATCTCCTTTTAGGGGATTTCTTTTTTCTTCTAGTTTTTCTAAAATTAATTCCTCTAACCGTTCAATGTCTTCAAATACGAACCCTTCTCCCTTTGCATTATCTTCTTGCTCAAAATGCCCCTTTATGGGAATGAAAATAGAAGGTGTTCCATATTCCCTAGCTTCATCCATCGTTGATTTTCCGGCTGAAAAACGCGCTCCGGGGGTGCATTGATTTCGATCTCCATCACCAATTCGTCAGAATTTGCTTTTATTACGGTCTCCATTTTGATCTCCTCTTGGTTTTCTCCTTTTTCCAATGCGGGCGATGCGGGCCGGTTGTATGTTGGCGAGCCTGTGGTTGTGATTCCACATAGCTCTTCAAGCGAACCATTTTCTACTACGAATTGTGGGGGTTTGTACACATCATCAACTTTCCATTCTAGATTTTTTAGAATTTTTGCTGCCCCACTTCCAGTAACAAAGTTTGTTGAAATATTTTTAAAATTTGATGCGATTGCAATATCTCTAGTTACATGACCTAAGCCAATCGGACTAGAAAAAAATTCTAAATCAGTCATATCAATCTTGAAAATTGATTGAATTTTTAGATTTAGATATGTCTCAAAGTTTAAATGGTTTTTACAAAGGTAGGTTTCTGGGCTCGTAGTCCAGGTCGGTTATGACGTCGCCCTTACACGGCGAAGATCCGGGGTTCAAATCCCCGCGGGCCCATCTAC
>JARRMG010000246.1:0-1596 GCA_037386265.1 Nitrosopumilaceae archaeon | reverse complement strand
AAAAAATAATTGTACAAGAACAACAAGTAGTGGGAATAATTGATTCAAATCAAAAATTTATTGAAACTAATTGTGTAGTAATTTCCTATCCTGCATATCACGCGATAAATCAGTTATTCGATAAGGATGTTTTTGATAAAGATTTTGTAAATAAAATCAATAAGCTAAATGAGACTACTGCAGTAGTAGAAGTTCATTTTGCCCTTTCTAAAAAATTAGATAAGCGACATGTTGTCTTTCCAGTTGGAAGCCGCCAGGTTGCAAAAGGAATTTTCTTCATATCTAACATGACCCCAAAAGTTTCTCCTATAGGGGAACATCTTATTATTTCTGGAACTCCGGTGCCTCCAAGTTATGTGAAGAATCCTTCTAAAATTAGAGAAATTGTAGATCAAATGAAAAAGGAAATCAATGAAATTTATCCTAAATTTGAAGAATCTCTTCTTTGGGAAAGACCAATGGCGTGGAGCTTAGTAGAGTCAGTTGTAAAGAAACCGGGTATGGTCTGGAAATCAAAAATGCCACACAGTGTTGAGGCAGTTAAAGGACTTTTTTTCGTAGGTGATTCTACAATTAGTTATGGGATAGGAACCGATTCTGCCGCACATAGCTCAATTCTATGCCTGCCTAAAATCCTGAAATACATCAAAAAAACCAAACCTGCGATTACTCTATTGCCTTGAATTATGCGGCTTTGATTATTCTTGGAAGTTTTTCTAATTCAACGTCTTTGAGTATGGTTGCATCGAATTTTGGAGTTTTCTCATTCTGCAATGCAAACCCTCCAACAAATATGGGTATTGAGTGCGATTCTGCAATCTTTTTTACTAATCTTTGACCTGCCTTTATGCTATCCTCTAATGTAATGGATACAAAGATCACATCGGGTTTAGATGTTTCAATATAGCTTAGAATAGATTCACTGGGGGCAGAATTTGCCAGATTAAAAACTCTAAAGCCTTTTGTAGAAAGGAATGTCTCTAAAACGTCACAGCCCAATCGATGGTCTTCTCCTTGTGGAACACAAATCAATACCTTTTTCTTGCTAGAATCCCCCTGATTTCTATCCATGATTATTTTGACTAGTGCCTGAGCAACATTACTAGATACATGCTCGGTAGCTATGCTTATTTTGTTAGTTGCCCAATCATCCCCAATTTTATACATTACAGGACGAAGAATTTTATCAAAAAAGTCTGAAACGCTAAATAAATTAACAAAATTTTCATAAACGATTAATGAGGCCTTTACGTCTCCTTGAGTAAATTTTTTGTAAAGTGCCTCTTTTGTTTTTTTCCTTGCGTCCTCGCGTTTTTTTATGTCTTGAGGACTATGAGCTGCCAAAAATGAAATTATTTTTAATTCTATCAGATTTAATAAATTCTTCAGTTATTTTGCCCTTATCATGAGGTACGGAAATTGTAATTTGTCTTTCAGTATAGTTCCATGAATCATCAAAGGCGCGGATAGTAACATAATACGCTCTTCCATTACCGGTGCCAGATCGTTCAGCCCTTAAAAATACATGATGCTCATCAACTATTTCCCAATCTGGAGCTTTGTCGCCATCACCAAGTCCATTAACTGGTTCATCAC
>JARRMG010000245.1:0-1597 GCA_037386265.1 Nitrosopumilaceae archaeon | reverse complement strand
CCACTGTGGAGAAAATATACAACCTGCACCTGAAAAGTGAGCATAAGAGAATGCAGGCACAAAAACCAGAAAGAGAATAGAGATGAAACTGCAAGATACACTATCCAACCATGAAAAAGAGTTAGAGGTGGCACAAAATGTGAGAATTTACCTTTGCGGTGTAACTGTGTATGATGAGTCACATATTGGTCATGCCAGAACAATTATCGTATTTGATGTACTTAGACGATATCTTGAAAGTAAAAACATCGAGGTGAATTTTATCCAAAATTTTACTGATGTTGATGACAAAATAATTAATCGGGCAAAGCTAGAAAATTTATCAGCCGAGCAAATCAGTACAAAATACATTGAACATTATTTTAGCGATTTTGATGGATTAAATGTCAAAAGGGCAACAAACTACCCCAAAGCAACGGAGCACATTCAAGACATTTTAGATTTTATACAAAGATTAATCGAAAAAGAGATTGCATATGTTTCAGAAAATGGAGTTTATTTTTCAGTCTCAAAGTTTCCCACATATGGAAAATTATCAAAAAAGCATATAGATGAATTGCAATCAGGTGCAAGAATCGAGATAGATGAGGCAAAAAAAGACCCACTAGATTTTGCAGTGTGGAAGTTTTCAGAAATAGAACCGACATGGGATAGCCCATGGGGTAAAGGAAGACCAGGATGGCATATTGAATGCTCTGCTATGAGCATAAAGTATCTTGGGGAAAATTTTGACATTCATGGTGGTGGAAGAGACTTAATTTTTCCTCATCACGAAAATGAGATTGCACAATCTGAATCATTTACACAAAATCAATTTGCAAAAATTTGGATGCATGTTGGAATGGTTACAATAAATGGTGAGAAGATGTCAAAATCTCTTGGGAACATTAAATCAATAAAACATGTTTTGGATAATTGGGGGCCAAATATTATCAGACTGTTTTGTCTATCGGGACATTACTCCAAACCAATTGATTATTCAGAAGATCTCCTAAAGGAGAATCTAATCAAGTGGCGCCAGGTAGAAACTGCATATTACGAATTGATTCATGCAATAGGCACAAATTCTAATGAAAATGTGACTGAATTGGTTCAAAAATTAGGTAAAGACTTTGATGAAGCACTAGAAGATGACTTTAACACACACCTAGCATTGTCATCTTTTTTTGCACTCGTAAAGGAAGCAAACAAATTGGCAGCAGAAAATCATCTTGGAGAAATTGAAAGCAAAGCAATAATTCCAGAACTGCAAAGGATGCTTAGTATTTTAGGATTAAACATACCAAAAATATCACCAGAACAAAAACAAGAAATTGATAAAATGATTAATGATAGAGAAATGTTAAGAAAAGAAAAGCAATTTTCTGAAGCTGATAAAATTAGAGACAAGCTAAATGAAATGAATGTAGAGCTAATTGATCATAAAGGAAAAACAATTTGGATGAAAAAAGAGAAAATCAAAGCAGATCTGTAACAAGTTTACCAAATAAAATTTTTAATTAAATTTTAAACGATTAGTCATAGCTAAATTATCAAAACCTTACGCCCATATTAGTTAGTTGAATCTAATTAGTTCCATCTAATTTTCACACCCTTT
>JARRMG010000244.1:0-2357 GCA_037386265.1 Nitrosopumilaceae archaeon | reverse complement strand
ACATCAGCTAGTGTGTATGTCCTACCATGTCCAATATGCTGTGGTGAATTTGGATATGGATATGCTACTGTAATGAATTTTTTTGGTTTCTCATTTGGATTTGTTTCAAAATCCTTGTTTTCTTGCCACTTATTTCTCCATTTGGTTTCAATCTCAGTCCAATTAATCGTCATTTTATCCTCCTAAAACCATTGATTTTGCTTGGGCTATGGCCTCGTCTTTTTTAGATGTGTCTTTTCCTCCACCTTGAGCAAATTTTGCATCACCTCCACCTGAACCTCCTAAAATTGCGGCTACTTCCTTGGCAATTTCCCCTGAATTTATACCTGAATCAGATCCGGCGTAAACCATCACTCGAATAGTTGGGCCAGCTTCGAAGATTCCACAAAAAGCAGCTTTTGAATCCTTTGCAACTAGCTTCTTGCCAAAGTTTTGATGAAAAAAATCATCATAATCTGGACTTGCAGTAAAACACAATTTATCTTTGACAAAAATTCCTTCAGACTCTACTGATTCTCCGGCTAGAATTTTTTCAATTAGTACAGGAATTTTTTCTCTTGCCTTTTGTTTATTTTCGTCACGTTGTTTTTCGATTTTTTCTTTATTGGCCTCTAATTCTTTTTGTTTTTCATCTTCTGCTTGTTGTTCCTTTACATATTCAAATGCGGTGGGACCTGAAACAAATTCCAATCGTACCACTCCATCTTGAATTCTTTTGGTCTTTGTTATTTTGATTAATTCAATTTCTCCAGTTACTCCATCTTGAATTCTTTTGGTCTTTGTTATTTTGATTAATTCAATTTCTCCAGTTTTTTTGACATGTGTTCCACCACAGGCCTCGATGTCTTTGTCTTCAATGGATACAATTCGTACTGCTTTTACTGGAACCACTCCTCCCTGATAAATTCTAAATCCATATTTCTGCTCTGCAGTTCCCCTATCAAAGTACTCAATGTTTACAGGATAGTTTTGCTTTACCATGTTGTTTGCAGCGTCTTCAATTTGCTTTACCTGAGATTCAGTTAGAGAGGAATGATGTGTGATGTCCAGTCTGGCATGATCATCTTCTTTGAATGCAGAGTGCTGCCATACCCATGACCCCAAAACCCCCCGCGATGACGCATTGAGGATATGTGTGCTGGTATGGTTTTTTGTGATGTTAGACCGACGCATTGAATCTACTTTGCACGAAACATTATCTCCTTCTTTTGGAACGCCGCCTTTTAGCTTGTGGACGATAATGTTTGCATGCTTGTCCACATCTATTACTGGAAATCCAGCAATACTGCCATGGTCTGGCTCTTGGCCGCCCCCGCGTGCATAAAATGAAGTCCTATCTAGTACAACCATCTCATCAAAGACCTTCAATACCTTGGCATCAAAGTCCATTGGGTCGTCTTGGTAAAACAATACCTCAGTTTCAGGCAGTCCTTCTAGAGGAAGTTCTACAATTGCCTTTTTCTTATCTGATTGATGCAAATCAGAAAGTTTGGAGTAAAACGATGATGGAATCTCTGAAATTGCATCAACTTCTTTGAGATATTCTGGTGTAATGCCGTCTGATTCGTAAAATGTAATTAGATCATCTACTGTTGGAGTTCCTTTTTCTTTTATCTTGTCTGCCTTTTTCTTCATGTGAACTTTGGAATCTTCGTATCTTTGTGATTCTAGTTTGAGAATTGTCTTTACATCATCCCTCTTTTCATCCAGTTCTGGATAGGTATTTTTGAGATAATCAATATGTGTGTCAATCAAGTCATCAAGATCGCGCGGATTGGGTACCAATGCGAGCGGGTTACCGCCAATCAATCCTGTACTCATTACGCCGACATTGCCGTAGACATGGAAAAGAGGGACGGCCAGCATTACTACGTCATCCCAGCCTTTTAATACCGAAGCGAACCAGGCGCGCACCTGCGTCCCTGTTATGAAAATAGCGTGATGACTGCCAACGGCAGCCTTGGGAGACCCTGTAGTGCCCCCGGTGAAAAGCAATAGCGCGGGATCATCTGGCTGGATGGGCAATTCAGGAGGCGGTAATTCAGTTCGCTCTTCCAGCAGGTCACGCAGCCACAGATCACCAGAGTCAATGTTAACCCGATGTCCCTGCTTCTTTTCGATAAACAGAGTAAAAAGCAAGCGGGTAATCTTTGGCAAGAACTCTTTGATATTGGTGGCAATGATGATTTGCAAACCAACTCGAGACCTCAAGGACCTCACCTTCTCGTAAAAGGATGTCAGCACGACGGCAATCTTTGCTCCACAGTCGCGCAAGGCATGCTCCAAGAGCCCGACGTCCACGATGCTATCCCGTCGTGAGACCCCGATGCGCTCTGCAAAACGGCGAATGGCAGCGG
>JARRMG010000243.1:0-1605 GCA_037386265.1 Nitrosopumilaceae archaeon | reverse complement strand
ACCGCTTTCATGATACAACCTTGGCTACAATAGATAGAGATTACATAAAAACTGGAAAGGTAAATTTAGTTTTCAAAGACTTTACATTAAACGGACCTGATTCAGTTTTAGCTGCAGAAGCATCGTATTGTGCAAATGATCAAGGAAAGTATTGGGAATACCACAATGAATTATACAAAAATTGGGCCGGAGAAAAAACAGGATGGGTTACGAGATGGTCTCTTAATGCTTTTGGTTCAACAGTTGAATTAGATTTGGAGAAATTCAATAAATGTTTAGATGAACACAAATACAAAGAAAAAGTTGAGGCCCTGTATTCATTTGGCCAAGAAATAGGGATTGATGCGACACCATCGTTTCTTGTTTTTAATGACGATAGAATAATCAAAATACGAGGCAATCAACCACTGGAAACTTTTCTTAGAACCATTGATGAATTGTGATAAAAAATAAAATAATTGAATCGACCAAACTTAATATTCGTACACGATGGAGTTCTCACCAATGGGTAAGATCAACGTTGAAAAACAAGATTCAGTCAAGATGTACAAAATCAGAAAAACTCTTGATGAACTAACTGACAAATCTGGTCATGGAACCGAACTAATCACTGTATACATACCAAAAGGAAAACAACTTCACGAGATAATCAATACTCTAAGAGAAGAGCAAGGAACTGCAGATAACATAAAATCAGACTTAACTCGTGGACACGTTGTTGATTCCCTTGGAAAGGTAATTCAAAGACTCAAACTCTACAAGAAAACTCCTGAAAGAGGACTAGTGATTTTCTGTGGGGCACTTCCCCCAGAAGGTGGCGGGCCCATGGGAAGCGAAGTCATTCAAATTTACGAATTAGACCCTCCAAAAGATTTGAAGCAATATCTGTACAGATGCGATGATCATTTCCACGTAGATATTCTAAAAGACATGCTAAAAGATGATAATTTGATTGGTTTTATCGCCATCGATGCAAAAGATTGTGGATGGGGATTGTTGCATGGAAACAAGATCGAGGTTTTAGCACAGACAGGTTCAGGAGTAGCAGGAAAACACCGACAGGGAGGACAATCTGCAAAGAGATTCCAGAAATTACGAGAAATGGAACTGACATACTACTATAACAGAGTGGCAGAAACCTCAAGAGAATATTTTATTGACATATATCCAGTCAAGGGGCTAATTATTTCTGGACCCGGTCCAACAAAAGAAGACTTCATCAATGGGAGTTATTTGGAATACCGTTTACAAAACATGATAATTTCAACAATCGATTCTTCGTATGCAGGGGCCGAAGGAGTAAGAGAGGCATTTGCAAAATCTGCAGACATATTATCTGACTTTAGAATGGTAGAAGAAAAGAAACTGGTAGAAGACTTGTTCAGACACATTAATTCACACTCTGGCTTGGGATCGTATGGATTACAAGAAATTATTGAGTATTTACAGAATAATGTAGTCGACACTCTGATTATCACTGATGACACAAATTTGCATAGAGTAGAAGGCAAGTGTAAAAGATGCCAACATGTTCAAGCAGAAATCAAACTTGATGCAGAACAACAATGACCGACCCCTTTCCAAGGACACCAACGGCAGCCTCGG
>JARRMG010000242.1:0-3776 GCA_037386265.1 Nitrosopumilaceae archaeon | reverse complement strand
CCTTTGAAATCGATTTGTTGTTTAAATCCAGGGTTCAGAGATTCTGCAATTTCTTTACATTGGTCAATGGTTTTTCCGTTTTTGTATGCGTGAATTCGCCTATCACAACTCTCCATAAAATAAATACTTGTAATCAGTAAATAAAGGTGAATTTGACTGAAAAATCACCTCAATCAAATAGGCGGTAAAATCATACAATTTGTGAGAATTCAAAAGTCTGAGGACTATGTAAAATTTTTTGTAGATTTGAATATGGGAGATAATGTTACCTTTTTGAGCTTTTTAAATAATGAAAAATTAGTTTTGAAACGTAAATTACAAAACAAAAAAGTCAAAAAAGAACCAATACTAAATGGTCTTGAAATTATTAATGAACTAACTTTAGAACTTGAGGAAATTGGAGAAAAGAAAGTTTTGGAAAAATATGATTATTCCATATAAATCACTAGTTAGAAATATTCCTACTAATTTTATGGATTTTATCTAAAACAATTTTAAAAATTTCTTCATTGTCAAGGAGAATATATGGTAAGCTATTTTCTTCACACGCCTGGCCGCTTTCGGTATCTCGGGTAACTAAGATCATTCCATTTTCTCGGGCATAATTGATAACGGAGTAATCTGTTCGCAGTTTTTTTCCTTCAGTATTAGTGTAAAGTTTAAGCAAAAATTAAGGAATTCTTGTGTTATTCAGCACATAAATCAAATAGTATCTCGCAGAAATGATCTAATCGTTTTGGTAGAATCCCATCAAACCATGCAGTTTCTTCATTAACATTACTGCCCTTAAAGATGAATTCAAGTTTATGTTCTTTAAGAAAACTTTTTTCATTTTCAAAAAGTAGTTTGATTTTGTTTTGGGTTTTTAGATGAATTTTTTTACTACTGGTAGCTGCATCGATTTCAACCAAATAATTGTCATCTACCGGATTCTTTTTGGCCTTGACAAAGGGTTGTTTATTCTTCTGACAGTCTCTATAAAATTTATCAAATTCAAACATTTTAGAATCAGCTAGAAATTTTTTCATTTCAAAATCATCTTTAAAATAATTTTTAGGTTAAAGGTCAGATGTTATTTTTTTAATTTTAGTAACTATTCTTATCTTCTTTTCAATAGACATCTCTGGCTCCATTGTAAAGTAGATGATATTTCTTTTGGTATATGCAACCATCTGAGTTACCTTTTCTCTTTCCACATGTACATATCTGACTTTCCCAAGAGAGCGATCAAATTCTTTTCTCATGGATCTTCGCAGCAAATCTCATTTTTGGATCTAATTTTATTATATTTTCCACAATTGTAAGAAAATTAATTTTGTTTGAAACCATTAATTCAAATGTAAATTTGCTAAATATAATCTATTGAAACTGTTATAGGGTATTGTAAACAATAAGATCCTA
The DNA here is from genome assembly GCA_037386265.1 of Nitrosopumilaceae archaeon. GTDB lineage: Archaea > Thermoproteota > Nitrososphaeria > Nitrososphaerales > Nitrosopumilaceae > Nitrosomaritimum. Next base: position 2,375 of record JARRMG010000242.1, on the reverse strand, counting down.
AATCAATATTTTGCATGTATTCTTGATTTTTGTATAAAGATTAAACTAGCGATAGCCATCCCCAAAACAATAACAGAAAAAATTCCAAATTCTGGAACAATTTTTGTCCCTACAATTGTAATTTCATTAGCACTGTCAAATAATTCGATTTCAATCGTATTTATTTCAGCATCTGGCAAATAGTCAAATCTCAAATTTTTCTCACCATTAACAAATATTGCATATGGCCCTTCAATTAATTCAGGTGGTAAAAATAACATTAAATTATAATCAGTTGATTTTGGATCATTTGAAATTTGGAATGTAATTGACTTTTTATCTTCATTTATCATAGGGTCAGAAATAATTCCACTGTATTGATAATCCACATTAAAAATGGTTAATCCATCCCCTACATCTTTACCAACATCTGGAATTATTTTATAGCCATCTGTTACCGTAACAACCCCGGTCATCCAAGGATGAATCAAACAGAAATAGGGATACATGCCTTTATCTGTAAATGTAAACCTGTAAGTCTCACCTGGAACTAGAAAGTTTGTTCCGCCAAATATGCCATCAGGACCACCCTCCAAAGTGCCTGAAGTAATAGTATGTTTGGCTTGGTCTCCGTTTTTCCAAACAACTGTATCACCAAGTGATATTTGTATATCGCCAGTAGCCTCTCCAGTTTTTTCATTTTGCCAAAAATATGGAGCATCTGGGCTTGCCGAACCAGTGGGCATGTTAATGTCAAAAGTTTCAGCGTGAGCATAATTATTGAGAGGGATTAAGAACAAAAGTATCAAGAATAAAAAATAATATTTCGACATAATTTCCAGCATAAAATTGGCCTAAAATTGTTTACTGTTTTAAATTTATTTTATCAGATGAAATAGGAATACATTGTTGCTGTTTATTAGGTGGAGTTGAAATATTCAAGGTGTGAAAATTGGAATTGCAATCATGATTTTTGGAATAATCATGATTATTTCTGGCCTGGTGTTGTTTTATTCAATTCCTGCAGGACCCGGTTTGGATGAATCTTTACGTTCTCTCAAACATGGAGGCACCTTTGCAGGCTTGATGGGAATAGGAATTGTCATGGCAGGAATCCTTCTTCAACTTATGGGAAGGGAAGAATCACAAATTCAAGAAGATTTTGGGGTTTGAATTTATTTAGAATAAAGTATTTTTTTGAACTCTTCTACTGGAATAACAAATTTGCAAGATTTACAAAATAATAATTCCTTTCGATTTAGCTCGCTCATTTTAGATTCTATTTTTCCACAATACAGGGTTTCTTGTTGGCAATCAGGGCAACATGCATTCAATCGTATCATTCCCTGCTGTGTTTTCAAGTCCATGAATTAAGTAGAATCTCCAAGATATATTAGCACCTAGAACAAATTCTTCTAGTGCTAAATCTTAAAGAAGAGGGAGGATATGAAATAATTCTAAGATCTCTGAATCATTATAAAAAAAGATTAATGACTATAGATAAAAGCCCCGAGATAAAAGATTCTGCAGCAATGTTTGGCGGAATTTTAAAGCAGGCTGCAATGAAAACAATTCCACAAATTGATGAAATAACCCAAAAAATCCACAATAGTCTGTCGGATACTCAATCAATAACAACACTAATTGAAAATATTTCTTTTCTTGAAAAAGCACTTGCCTCTTATGAGACAGACATTACAAAGGCCCAAGATACTGGACACGAATATTATCTAAATTTAGTCGGTGATTTGCCTAGGATAAAAAATGATTTAGAGTTGATAAAAATAGCAAAATCAAAAATACGACAGTTTGAGTAAGTCACAAACCCTGTAAATACCAGTCCAAGTAAGGTGTGAGATTTTTGCAGAGTTTTTTCTTTTCCTCTTCACTTGCATCATCTGGTATTGCATCCATCTTTCCTTTAAGATAATCTCTAGTGATTTGACTTTTGAATGAATCTTGGATTTGACTAAGTAAATCTAAAAACTCTTCAGAAGTAGATCCGTCAAAATCTTTTAGTATTTGCCTAGATTTTGTTTCCAGTGACATTATTATTTTAAAAAGAAACCCATTTTATATTTGATTTTTGTTTAATTTACCAAATCATCATCATTCCAAGTTAAACGAAACCTTCCAACTACCCGAAGGAAATTTACTTTTCCGCCTTTTTTAAATTGTAGACGGCAAGAATTTTGAGAAGTATCCATTATTTCTAAAGAGGCATTGTCTTGAATGGATTCAAAGGTTGTAGGATTGGAAGAAATTTGCTTCCATTCTTCTGGTTCAAAATCCAAATATAATTTGGTATACATCAATCCCATTTCCAGTTAATCTAAATCAAACCAGCATAAAAACCGCATTTACTTTTTTGTTAATAAGGCAAATTTTTTGTTCGA
>JARRMG010000241.1:0-1650 GCA_037386265.1 Nitrosopumilaceae archaeon | reverse complement strand
CCATCATATGGCTGGTAAAGCAATTGCCTTTGCTGAAGCCTTAGAATTTGGAAAAGATTATGCAAGTCAAGTTATTAAAAATGCCAAAGCCTTCGCCGAAGCTCTAAGTGATGTTGGATTCAAAGTTTTGGGTGAAAGTAGAGGATTTACAAAATCACATCAAATTGCAGTAAATGTACTTGATTATTCTGATGGAGGAAAAGTGGAGGCAGAATTAGAAAAAGCCAACATTATTGTGAATAGGCAGTTAATTCCTGGCGATATCAAAGCTGGAAGAAATTATTTCCATCCTGGTGGTATTAGATTAGGAGTGTCTGAAATTACCAGAATTGGAATGAAACAAAAAGAGATGAAAGAAATTGCATCTTTTATCAAAATGATAGTTATTGATAAAAAAGATCCGAAAAAAATCCTCCCAAAAGTAAAAGCCTTTAGAAAAGATTATCAAAAAGTTCATTATTGTTTTGATAATAAATTAGGCGCTTATGAATACGTAAAATTACGATGAAATTTTACGACGAATAATCGGTTAGAAGAGACTGGTCTCCTTTATTCTTTCCAAATACAAGGTCAATTTCGTCAGATAATGCATGAATTCGGCCTCTTTGATATTGGCTTACTTCATAATTATCAACCAATCTTTTTGCTAATTTTAGATATTTTTCAACGGATCCGCGAGTAATTGTTTGAATTAATTTATGGCCACAAATACAATTTTGAGTTAATGGAAGACGGCGATAAGATTTTCCACAAGCAGTGCATCGAAAGCTTTGTCGTGCATATGCCCGAAGATTTCCCATAATATCTGGTACTAAATGGGTTGAGATTACATTTGAGACAATTTCTGATGTATTTACAGCATCAATCATTTCGGCATTTCGAATTTGCATATCAAGTTTATCAAGCATTGATCCAAGGGTTGAGTAAGCACTTCGGGATTTGGATGTAGTAAGTGATGATGTACTATGAGTAAAATAATAATCATAGAATTGTCTTTCTGTTTCTAGCCTGGATTCTATAATTTCAACTGAATCTACTGTTGAGGCTTTGTTTTGAAGTAATGTTGATTTAAAAAATTCTAGAGGTAGTGTTTTGGTGACCTCCAAGTTATGAGCTTGAGGTTGAGATTCGTGAGGTAATACCAATGGTTGAATCAGTAATGGGGCATCCATTAATCCTCCAATCCTATCAGAAAGAAATTGTCTAGAGAAATTAAGGAGACTGTCCATAAGGAGCATTATGGAATCTGCATCACCGTCAGCATCTCTTCTTTTTGCAGAATGCCAATTAGGAGTACCAAAGCAAACATGAGTTTCTGTAAAGCCAATAATTCTCCCTACTATCCCTACCGAAGTATGGGGAGCTAATCCAATTATCAGATGTCCTACTAATTCTTCGATATTTTTTACCTTATAAAATGGTGATTTTCCGTAGAATTTTTCCAACAAAATATCGAGATATTTACAGATAGAAACCAAATATCTGCCACTTTCATATGGTATAATGACGTCTTGCATTCGAATTTCGATAAATTGATCCTCATCTTTGATTGGGTTTCCATCAATATCTTGAGTATATCCTAATTCCTTTAGTTTATCAATTGAAGTCCCAATCCATGATGGTTTGAATTGAGTTATAGGTGAATTTGTA
>JARRMG010000240.1:0-1656 GCA_037386265.1 Nitrosopumilaceae archaeon | reverse complement strand
TTCAGCAAACATTAAAACTAACGATTATTTCTGATGATGATTGTAGTTGTGGCAATTAATCTTCAAATTTTGCCAATAATCTTCCTACAATTTTTGCATTTTCTGTCCTTTCTTGTAAAATTGAATTCAATCTATCCTTATTTTGTTTAGTTTGGTTCTCATCTGAGATTATTTGAAAATATTTCTCATCCAGATCATTATTCGCTTGTAATCTTTTAATCACTTCAAATAATATCCCAATCACTTGTTTTTGTGCTTCAATTAATTCATCTTTTTCATTTTCAGACATATTTTACTTTGCACATAGCTGTTCTAAAAATTTTAATAAAATCGGGTCTGTAATCTCTTTTTTTGCAGATTCGAAAAAAATTTTGGTTTTTTCAAAACTGGTTTGTTTTTGGTAAATTTTTGCCTGGAGGGCCATCTCAAATTTATCTAATTGATGAACAAATTTTGCATCAGAACTTTTGTTTTCTTGATAATCTTCCCAAATTTCGAGGTATCGTATTTGAAGTGATTTAGGAAGGTTGCCCAAAATATCTTTCATGGCTTTATTTTCTAAAATTATTTTCTCATTTTTTGGTTTGTCCTCAGGAGTGATATCTCCAGTTATGGATTCTGCCAAATCATGCAAAAGAATCATTTTCAAAATCTTTTCTGTGTTGTAATTTTTGGAATCAGATAAAACCATACCAATTATGGCCATAGAGAACGAATGATCTGCAACGGATTCAGGATTTGATATTGAAAGTTTGTCTATCCAACCCTGCCTGGAAATATTTTTTAGATTGGCAGACGATTTGAAAAAATCTAATAGCAATGTAGATTTGCTTGATTACATGATTAATCAGTTTTTCTAGACGTCTCTATTCGAACAACATAATAATTAACTTGTTATTGGAATACTATTGAAAATTTATACAAAAACTGGGGATGACGGAACTACAGGTTTACAGGGAAATGTCCGAATATCAAAATGCCATCCAAGAATCATTGCTTATGGAACTGTAGATGAAGCAAACGCATCTTTAGGCATCGTCTTGACAAATACTCTAGATTCAGATATAGTTAATGTACTTGAAAGAATTCAAAACGAATTATTTGTTGCAGGGGCAGATCTTTCAAATCCAAATCTTAAGCAAAAAGATAACAGAGTAATCTCGTCCATGGTGGAGGACATTGAAGCTTCCATTGACAAGTTTGAAGAAGAATTACCCCCATTAACTAATTTCATTTTGCCTGGTGGAGATATTGCAGCATCTCAATTACATTTTACGCGAACCGTTGTAAGGCGGGCCGAAATATGCCTAGTAGTACTCAAAGATCAAGAAGAAATAAACGAATATTGCTTAAAATACCTAAATCGCTTATCCGATCTCCTGTTTGTCCTTGCACGTGTAATTAACAAACGAAAAGAAAAACAAGACACTATTTGGAAAATTAAAAAAGACAAACTTTAATTTTGCATCCAAAAGAATTTCCAATGTGCCAGGGTAGCTCAGCCTGGGAGAGCACTCGGCTGAAGACCGGGCTGTCGCGCGTTCAAATCCCGCCCCTGGCACTTAATCCTGTTTTACAATAACCACCGCCTCCTTATCACGTGACGTGTAAATAGCCCTGCCTTCGGCGACGGACTCAGTCCCGGCGGATCAACGG
>JARRMG010000239.1:0-1996 GCA_037386265.1 Nitrosopumilaceae archaeon | reverse complement strand
GTACGTTTTTGGATAAAGATTCTGTGCCCTTTTAATTGCATGATCAGATAAATCAGAACCCACAACATCAAACCCTAATTTTGTCAACTGCATCGCTTGAGTTCCAGGACCTGTACCTAAATCTAAAAATTTACCATCTGTAAGATTATTAGATTCAATGGCTTTTCGTATATCCTCATCAAGATTTCTTTCAAACCATGGCATCTCTTCAACTTTATTGTCTCTGTAGAAATCATCCCATGTGGGAAATTCTTTTTCATTCATTGATAATATCCAAAGTTATACTAAATTGATAAATAGATTTTGAAATTATTTTTTATAGAAAAACAGACTTAGATTATTCCGTTATTTACCAGATGTTCTAACCCTGATACAAACTCTGCTTCAGAAACTAATCCATCTGCCCACCATCCTGCGGTGGTTTTAATCCAATGAGGTGTTTGAATTTCAGAGGAGATTTCTTGGGAAATATTGTCTCCTGAAATTGATATGATTTCCTGATCAATTAGAAACTTGATTCCAGTTGCAAATTCAGAGTCATTTAATTGTCCACTTGACCACCATTTTGCATTTGATTTTACCCAACTTGGGATTTGTTTTTCATCAGAAGAGGTACTAGTTATTTTACCTGATTGGTGTTTTTCAGAGTAACCTGCGTTACTTTTTTCATAACCTGCTTTATCACCTTTGAATGGACATGATTTTGAACCATCTTCAGATTCAGCAAAAACACTTGCTTGCATTCCTAAAAGTAACACCAGTGAAATAGAAACGGTTGCAGTAACATGCCATGTTTTCATATATTTACAATATGGCATTGTAATTTTTATATTTTTCATATTCTAGACTAGATATTTTGTAACTTGACAAATTGGACATTTTAAATTTGAAAGGAGGATTGGTTTTCATGTCAGACAATTTTGGAAAAATTTTCATATTCATTAGTGAACTATATTAGTGAAAACTGTGTAGAATGAAAAATTGAAAAAGACAAAACTTGCTACTTTTTTTGCAATCGCAGCAGCTGGAGTATTAGGACTTTCTTTGGTTGGATCATCTCCAATGTTTGCACAAGCTGAATACACTCATCATTATGATATGCCAGAAATTACAGGAACCATAACTGCAAGTCAAGACCATTTGGAAAACTTGAAAAAGGCTCAGATTTCATTTAGTGAAGCCTCTGATGTTGCACAAGGTGCAGTTGAACAAGGTCAAGTTACAGGTGGTAATCTTGGCGTTGTTCAAGGGTATCTAGTCTACAAATTCAAAGTAATCGACGAGCAAGGAAATCTTCACAAAGTTATTGTTGACGCTGGAGAAAAAAACGCACTTTATGTCTCTGAAGGAAAAACATGGGACAGCTTTAAGCGATATGGCCACCAGTCCAAGTGGTCCCACCACAAAGAGATGATGGAAAAATTCTCACAAATGTCTCCTGAGGAAATGACTCAAAACAAACAATCTCAATAGCCAGATATTGTTTGTTGTAGGAGGAATTGCACAAATATTTTGGGTTGTTCCAATGATAAGAAAATGGGGACCAGTATGGTATTCTGTTGGTCTGGGTGGAACAATTATTTTTATTTTGATTTGGGTGATAACAAGAATCCCTGACAACTTCATTACTGGACGAGGAGGTAGGATTAGCGATAACGGTATTCTGACTGAAGTCTTTCAAGTATCCTTTGTTGTAATAGTTATTGCTATTCTTGTTTTGATAAGTAGAAAAAAGATTCAATGAAAGAATCTTTTACCCTTTCACGCACCCAATTTTATGCCCAAAACAGTAGATGAATCGCAGTGGATCAATTTGTCCCCAAAAAATAATTCAAATCTCCGCCAATTTGGATCTTACAATTGTTATTGGAAATACGAATAATTTTGATGAACGAATTATCAATTATACGTGTCTTTTATAATGAACGATCTCAAAGTTTTATTGATGAAAATCAACATCCCACTACCCTGTCCTTCCTGTGGAGGAAAAATGTAT